>JACQDU010000148.1 GCA_016200955.1 bacterium | reverse complement strand
GTCGCCCTTCTGCTTCCACGCGAGGCCGCGGTCCTGCCAGGCGAGACCCACCGCCGGCTCGAGCTCGATCGCTCGCGTGAGGTCCGCGATCGCGGCGTCGGCGTCTCCGAGGCCGAGGCACACCTGTCCCCGCAGCATCCAGGCCGAGGCGTTCTTCGGGTCCTGCTCGAGCGCGCGCGTTACGTGAGCGCGCGCGGCCTCGAGCTTGCCCATGGCATGCCAGATGGAAGCCCGGTCGAGCAGCTCGCCCGCGGTCGTGGGCGAGCCTCCGAGCTCGATGTTCTTCTCCTGGAGGAGGAGCCTCGTGCGCCAGGAGAAGATCCCGGAGCCGCCGAACCTCCGACGGGCTCTCAGGACGTACGTGACGGCTCGAGGCCCGCTCAGACGGAGGAGCGCTTCGCCGGCGCCGGCGGCGCGGAGCTCGTCCGACTCCGCGGTCAGGTAGCGCCCGAGCGCCTCGACGGCCGTCTCGCGGATCCCGATCCGGCCGAGCGCCTCGCAGGCGAGCTTCGCGAGCGCGAGCCCTTCGGGCCCGAGCCGGCGCTCCTGCTCCTGGGCAACGAGCCGGCGCACGTCCTGGAAGCGAGCGCCGTCCTGCTCCTTCACGAGACGGATCTGCCGGTCCTCGATGCGCCGCTCGGCGGCCTCGAGGCAGCGCCCGGCCGCCGGATCGCCGGCCTCGTCGGCCGCCTGCGAGAAGCAGCGCTCGAGCGCGGCCTCGATCCCCTCGATCGGGAGAGCTCCCGCGCGCGCCTCCTCCGGCAGCGGCTTTGCGGCCGTGAGGTAGACCGAGACCGTCGCCTCGCGCAGCTTCCGCGTCAGGACGTCGAGCGACGACGAGATGAGAGCGACGGCCTCCGGCTCCCGGTAAGCCGTGAGCGCGAAGAGCGCGTCATCGTGGCCGTTCGCCCAGCGCGCGAGCTTCCCCGACGACGCCTCCTCGAGGAGCGCGGCGACCGCGGCTCTATGCTCCTTCGCGACCCGCGTCCGCGCGACGCCGACGTGAGCGAGCCACTCGCGCGCCTTCGCGTCGTCCACGCGCCTCGCCTCGACCTCGTCCTCGGTAGGCTCGGGCTCCTTGCTCGCGGCGAGCAAGCGGGCGCGAGCGGCCATGGCCTCCTCCCGTGCCTTGTTCGCGACCTTCGCGTCCTCGTTCTGCGCGGCGATCTCGGCCTCGCGGCGGATCCGCCCGTGCTCGTAGCGCGTCAAGGCGAGGATGAAGACGAGCGAGCCGATCCCGCCGAGCGCGAGCGCGGCCAGCGCCGAGGCGAGCGCGCGGTTCCGGCGCGCCCAGACGCTCGCTCGCTCGAAGCGGCCGACGGGGCGCGCGGCGATCGCCTCGCCCTCGCCGAAGCGCTTGAGGTCGAGAGCGACGAGGGTGGCGCTCGCGTAACGGCGATGGGGCTCCTTCGCGAGGCAACGGAGCACGATCGTCTCGAGGTCCTCGTGGATCGCCGCGTTCTTCTCCCTGAGAGGGACGGGCTCCTCGAAGAGGATCTTCTTCATGAGACCCTGGAAGCTCGGCGCCTCGAACGGCGGCTTCCCCGCGAGCGCGCGGTAGAGGATCCCGCCGAGGGCGTAGATGTCCGAGCGAGGTCCCATGGCGCGCGAGTCGCCCGAGGCCTGCTCGGGCGCCATGTAGACCGGCGTCCCGAGAGCTTGCCCCGTGACCGTGAGCCGCGACGAGCCGCCGATCTCGCGCGCGAGCCCGAAGTCCATGAGGTGAGGCCGTCCGTCCTTGTCCACGATCACGTTCTCGGGCTTCACGTCGCGGTGGACGATCCCGTTCTCGTGCGCGTGCTCGAGCGCGAGCGCGACCTCGCGCACGATCTCGGCGATCCTCCTCGGCGGGAGAGGCGCCTTCGCGAGGAGGTTCTCGAGGCTCTCGCCCGAGACGAGCTCCATGACTATGAAAGGCTTCCCCTCGTGCTCGCCGACCTCGAAGACCTGGACGATCCCCGGGTGGCGAAGGCGTCCCGCGGCGCTCGCCTCGAGCTGGAAGCGCCGCAGGATCCCCGCG
>JACQDU010000147.1 GCA_016200955.1 bacterium | reverse complement strand
GAGGCCCTCGTTGAGCCACGTGGGGCAGTCGGGGAAGTTGGCCGCGACGTAGGGGTGGACGATCTCGTGGACGAGCGTCCCGCCTCCCGTCGCGATGTTCATGATGAGAGCCTTGTGCGCGTGAGAGTAGTAGCCGTAGGGCGTCGTTGGCGTGTCGCCGAAGACCCTCTTCGCGTTCCTCTCGTAGCTCTCCTTGTCCTTGAGGAGCCAGACCTCGAGGATCTCGTCCGGGTCCTTCTCGAAGTAGTCCTGCTTGAGCTTCGTGACGGCCCAGCGCACCGTGTGCGCGGATCGCGAGCGCACGCGCTCGATCGGCTCGTCTCCCAGGACGACGAACGGCGGCTCGATCACGATCGCGAAGCCCTTCGCGTCCTCGCCGAGCCTCGCTCGCCGATTCATGACGTGGAGCGCGTAAGCCGAGGGCGCGAAGCCGGCGGGTCTCTTCGGCTCGACGACCTTCTCAGCCTCGAGGGCGATCCGGACCACGCGCGTCTCCTCGCCCTTCGTGATCGGCCAGAGCGCGAGGAAGGCGTCCTTCTTCAGGCGAGAGCTCGCGCCGTCGGCTCGCGACGGGTCGTGGAAGACGACCTCGTCGGTCGCGACGTCATGGCGCAGGAAGAGCCGGAATGCCGTTCGCGCGTCGGGCTTGTCCTCGCATCTCATCTCGACGACGCAGGGCACACCCCGGTCGAGGTCCGCCTTGAGGCCGCTGGTGAACTTGAGCGAAGCCACCTGACGGGTCTTCTCGGGAGACGTGCTCTCGAAGGGCTCCGGGCGTTCCGCCTTGAAGCCGAGCTTCTTCAGGGACACGACGAGCTCGTCCGCGGAGCATCCGCGGCCGAGCGCGGGATCGGCGCCCGACTGGTCGAAGACGTCTTCCTGGGAGATCGACTTCCCGAGCTTCCGGCACCACATCTCGACGCATGCCTCGCCTCCGAGCTCGCCCTTCTGCTGGACGTGCGGGACGTCCCCGAGCGCCGGCGCGTCGCCGGCGGCGACGGGGCCGACCGAGAGGAGAAACGAGAGGCCGGCCAAGGCGAGAGCGCGTCTCATGCACCACCCCCGCGCACGAGTCTTCCCGCGAGGTGCGGATTGTCAAGGTGGATCCACTTCCCTTACCACGCTCGCGTGACGAGGGCGTGCGCGGACTTCCTCGACGACCTCGGCTCCGCGCCGGCTCGCCCCGAGCCGCCGAGGGTCGAGCTTCGCGAAAGCGGCCTCGTCGCGACCTGGAAGAAGGTCGAGGGAGCGATTCGCTACCTCGTCTTCGTCCGCCGCGCGCGCACCGAGTGGGAGCAAACGATCGAGGCAGCGGACACGACGGCGAGCTTCCAGAAGCCGAAGGAGGGCGAGGGCGATTACCAGGTGAGCGTCGCCGCCCTCGACGCTCGCGGGAACATCTCGATCCTCTCGTCGGAGACGACGCTGTCGGTCAAGAAGTGAGCCGCCGCGAGAGCTAGCGCGCGCGGAGCGGCGCCCACATGGGATCCGCGAGGTCGCGCCCGGTCGCGCGCTCGATCGCGCGCGCGGCCGCGTCGCGGTCGTCCTGCGAGACCTTGGGGTCGCGGACGATCGGGAGGAGAGTGGCGATCGCCTCGTCCGTCGCGAGGCGGCCGAGCTGGGCCATGGCGATCCGGCGCTCGAGCGGGTCGCCCGAGCCGCGCGAGACGGCGCCGAGGGAAGGGGCCGAGTCCTTCACGAGAGTCGCGAGGGCGGCGCGGAAGTCGCGCTCCTCCGCGTCGCCTTGATCGCGGTCCGCGAGCTTCCGCGCGCGGCCGATCGCGACGACGAGCACGTTCGCGACGGTCGGCTCCCCGATCCGGGCGAGAGAGCGGGCGGCCGCTCGCCGCACGGAGAGCTCGCGGTCGAGAACGGCTTGCCCGATCTGCTGCGCGGCCAGCTTCCCGTAGACGCGCGCGAGAGCGTGCGTGCCCTCGAGCCTCACCGCGGGCGAGGGATCGTTCCGCGCGAGCTGCACGACGAAGCCGAGAGCGTTCTTCCCGCCGCCGTAAGCGAGCGCGCAGACCGCCGCTCGCCGCGAGAGCGCGCTCGGGCTGCGGCCGAGGGCGAAGGCTTCCTGGAGGAGGTCGCCCGCGGCCTCGGGCGGCAAGACGCCCGCGCGCGCGGCCGCGGCGCAGCTCCTCGTCGTCTCGTCTCCCTGCGAGCGAAGCTCGTCGAGGCGCTCCTCGGGAGCGAGCTCGACGAGGGCTCGCGCGGTCTCGGCGCGGACCTCGAGCGCGCTCTCTCCCTCGAGCGCCGCGAGCGCGCGCGCCGCGAGGGCCTGGGCCTCGTTCGTGTGCTCCGGCCGCCCGAGGGCCTCGAGCGCGCGCGCCGCCGCGAGCCGGACGAGCGGCGAGGGATCGCTCGAGAGCGCCGAGCTCGCCGCCTCGCGGCCGCCCTCGCGCGCTTCCTTCGCGTCCTTCGTGCGGCGGCGGGCGAAGGGGTCGACGACGAACCGCGCCTTGGGCGGCGGAGGAGGCGGCAGCGAGAGGACCGAGATCGCATCGATCGCGCGCGCTCGGTCGCTCGCCTGGAGACGCGCGAGGTTCCTCGCGAGGATCCTGGGAGCTGCCGTCGGGTTGCGCGTCGCCTCCAGGTCGAGCACGCGGTCTCGCGCTTCCCCCTCGGGGCCGTGGATGAGCGCCTTCTCGAGCGCCTCGGACGCGGCCTCGCCGCCCAGGTCTCCGAGCGCTCGCCCGAGCCGCGCGCGGTCGGCGGGAGCGACCGCGCGCTCGAGCACGTGGCCGAGCGCGGTCGCGGCGTCCTCGCGCACGGGGCCCGCGTGGGCGAGCGCTCGCGCGGCGAGGCGGCGCGTCTCCTCGTCCGGGTTTTCCGCAAGGGAGACGAGGAGCGGGAGAGAGACCTTCGCGAGAGCTCCGAGCGCGCGCGGGAGGGCCTCCTCGTCCTCGCGCGGCTCGGTCGTCCTTCCGGAGAACAGGAGCTCCTCGTGCGGGAAGACCGTCTTTCTCCCGGGAAGAAGGAGAGCCGCGAGCGCTCGAGCTCCCGACGTCGCCGTCCGGGTGTCGCCATCCTCCAGCGAGCGCGCCGTCGCCGCGGCGAGGGCGCGGCCGAGGAGAGCGCGGCGCGCTCCGCTCGAGCTCTCGAGCGAGGCGACGAGAGCCGCGACCGCGGGGCGCCCGAGGCGCGCCAGGACGGCCTGCGCTCTCAGGATCGCCGCGCGGTCGGCCTCGGGGAGCGCGGTCACGGCCCGCGTGTCGACCGGCGCCTTGTCGAGGAGGAGCGAGAGGACGGGCGCGACGGCCGCCTCTCCTCGATCGACGAGGACGAGCACGCGCGCGTCGCCCGCCGTCGCCGACGCGAGAAGAGCGACCTCGCTCGTGAGCGGCTCCGTCGTGTCGCCGCGCGCTCTCTCTCCCGCAGCGGCCGATGCGAGCCCGAAGGCGAGGAGCGCCCCGAGGAGTCGTGCGCGCGAGCTCACGTCAGGACCCCGAGTAGAACTGCCGCCGGAGGTCGCGCTCGTCCTCGACGCCGAGCTCGAGCGCCTTCTTCCAGTGAGCGCGGCCTTCTTCCAGCACGGCCCGATCGCCGTTCGCGGTGGCGCCGAGCATGAAGGCGAGCCCGTAGTGCGCGGGCCCGTAGCTCGGGTCGGCCTCGATCGCGAGCTTGTAGAAGTCGATCGCGCGGTCGAAGCCTCCTCCCTGATCGATCGCGATGTAAGCGAGCACGCGATACGCCGGAGCGAACGTCCGCCGCTTCTGGAGGACCCCGTCCAGGAGAGCCTGGGCCTCCGCGGGCTTCCGGCTCTCCTTCTTCGTCGTGAAAGCGAGCCGGAACGCGCGCTCGAAGGCTTTCTTCGAGGCCTCGTCGTCGAGCTTCGCGAGCTCCGACTCGAGCTGCGTCTTCGAGCTGAGCCCCTTCTGCTTGAGCGGGAGCTCGACTCCTTGTTCGACTTCGCCTCCTTGACCTTGCGCGAAGGGAGCGAAGGGCGCTCCCTCCACGGGAGGGTGGCCCGCGGGGAGCCCGTCCTGGCCGATCGGCACGGGAGGGTTCTCGAGGATCTTCGTCGTCCCGGGCCTCTTCTTGGCGGGGCAGCCGAGCACCAGCGTCGCGAAGGCCGCGACGACCGCGAAGGAGAGGAGCACGCGCTTGGGCCTCACGGGATCTCCCAGACTTTCTCTCCTCCTCCACGCACCCGGTCAAGCAAGGAAGCTGAGAGATTCTCTCACCATTTGCGGGGGGCTTCGCCCCCCGCATTCCCCCCTGCTCGGCCCAGGGGCGAGCCGCGCCACGTCACTTCGTGCCGCGCCGCTTCTCGCCGCGGGCCTGCGCTTCGTGCGAGTCTCGTGGCTCGATCCTCACCTGGGCCAGCTTCCCGCCCCCCGCATTCCCCCCTGCTCGGCCACGGGGCGAGCCGCGCCACGTCACTTCGTGCCGCGCCGCTTCTCGCCGCGGGCTTGCGCTTCGTGTGAGGTCGCGTCGCTCGAGCTTCGATCCAGCCACGCCTCGGGCCTGCGTTCGTGTGAGTCAGGTGGCTCGATCCCACCGTCGGGGGCCTGCGATTTCGGGAGAGTCGCGCGGCGGGATCCTCTCGCAGCGCGCGGAAGACGGGGCTCGACTTCACACACACGCGGGAGCGAAGCTTCCATCGAGCGCGAACGCACGGCGCGCACGTGCTAGAGTCTCTGCATGGAGCGGGGGACGTTTCTCGCGGTCGCGCTCCTCGCGATCGCGCAAGCGGGGTGCGCGACCGAGAGCGCCGACGTCGAGCGCACGCGCACGGTTCACGGCCAGGGGTTCGTCGTCGAGGACGACGGGACGCTCGAGCCGGCCGAGGAGGCGGCTCTCCTCCAGGAGCTCGCGGAGTCGCGCGCGAAGATCCTCCACCTCTTCGGGAAGACCGCGGCGATCGGCGATTTCAGGACCTGGAAGGAGCGCAGCGAGGCCGCTTGCGCCGGAGCCCAGCTCCCCGCGCCGCCCGTGGAGATCCGCGTCGTCGTCGTCAAGAAAGAGGGCCGGTGCCACGCGGACGAGACGGGCCTCACGATCCGCCGCGATCACCTGAAGCGGAAGGACGCGACGCACGAGCTCGTCCATTACCTCGCGGGCGGCTCGTGGCGGCCGATCGACGAGGGCCTCGCCGTGTGGCTCACGGAGAAGCTCCAGGGTCCGGCGTGGGGCGTGCCGGTCGACGTGCGCTCGCGCGTCTACTTCGACCTCGGCATGGACGACGGCCTCGACCGCGAGCGCATGCGGCTCGGGATGAACCGCCGCGACTACGACCTCGCCGGGTCCTTCGTGAAGTTCCTGATCGACGAGAAGGGCCTCGACGCCTTCATGGTCCTCTACCGCTCGGCGCCCGGCGACTACCACACGGTCTTCGGGATGCCCGAGCAAGACCTGCTCGCGAAGTGGCGGGAGAGAATCCACGCCATGAACGTGAGGCAAGACGCCTCCTACTACCGCTTCAAGGACTACCTCGCGAACCTCAGGAGCGCGGATGACCACGCGGCGGATCGCTCTCTTCAAGGAGGGCATTGACCTCGAGCTCCTCTCGTCGGGCGGCGGAGCGTCCGAGGTCTCGCTCCAGGTGAAGCCGTCTCACATGAACGCCGTGGGAGTCCTCCACGGCGGAGCGGTCTTCACGCTCGTGGACAGCGGCATGGCGTGCGCGATCATGGAGCTCCTCCGCCAGGGGGAGACGTGCGTCTCGATCGAGATCAAGGTCCAGAACGTCGCTCCCGTGCGCGAGGGGACGCTCGTCGCGAGTAGCGTCGTGCTTCACAAGGGGCGGACGATCGCTCATGTCGAGAGCGAGGTGCGGACGGCGCAAGGGCGGCTCGTCGCCAAGGGGATGGGGACGTTCTTCGTGAGGACGCCGGTGACCGCGCGGGGCGAGCCTCGGGGCTCCTAGGAGCGGGACGCCGGGACGTGAGTCGATCGCTCGATCCGGCCACGCGGATCACTTGGCACTGGGCACTGGGCACTGAAGCCATGGCGCCCGGCCCTTCCTTGAAGAACCTGCAAGGATCGGCTCCCAGCAACCCACGAAGCGCGCGACGACCTCTCCAGTCGGGGCTTCTGAGCCCATGTTCGCACAGGCTCCTGATCGGCGCCATCGACGGAAAGGGTCGCCAAGGAGCCGACTCTGGACCGTCGAGGTGCACGTGACCCTGATCCATGCCAGGATGCCGAAGGGGGAAGGTCGTGAAGTCTCTACTTCTCGGGGTCGTGGTACTCGGCATAGTCGTCGTCCTCTCCTTCCTACGGCGGCGGACGACGCCACCTCCGAAGGCCGTTCGGATCGACCCGGCGTTCTACGATCCCGAGGCCCGCGATCTACGCGCGGCGCTCCAGCAAGGCGCGTGGCGACCTGTTCAAACGTTCCTCGAAAAGACTCGCGACTGGGACACACGTGGCTTCTACGTCGATGCTCTGGCGACCCTCAAGGGACGGCCTCCCGTCTTCGACACCTGGGTCACAGCTGCGAAAGACTCCTCGCTCGCCCTGCTCCTCCGTGGGAGGAACTCCATTGCCTGGGCCTGGGAGGCTCGCGGTTCGGGACAGGCCAAGACCGTGACCGACCCGGGTTGGAAGCTCTTCTACGAGCGACTCAAGGGCGCTGACGAGGACCTCGTCCGTGCAGCCGAGCTTGATCCTCAAGACCCGACCCCGCTTGCTTACCGCCTGATCACGGCGCGCGGACTTGACGAAGACCGTGAAGAAGTCGAGGCGAGATTCGGGGCCGCGAAAGAGCGGGATCCTGAGAACAGGATCGCCCACGAACACATGCACGTCGCCCTTTGCGAGAAGTGGGGCGGCTCCCACGACGACATGTTCGAGTTCGCTCGAAGCATGAGCAAAGCGGCACGTGAGGGAAGCCCTGTCCACGTGCTCCTCGCCAAGGCGCACATTGAGCGGTGGTTCTACCGGTGGGCTTTCGACGAGGACAAGACGCACATGAACTACTGGCAGGACCGCACGGTTCAGACCGAGATCCGCGCAGCGTTCGACCATTCCGTCGGCTCCGCGCGCTATCGGACGGCGAAGACGTCGCTCTTCGACTGGAACTATTTCGCGTTCTGCTTCTCGCTCATGAACGACCATGAGCGGGCGCGACGCATGTTCGACCTGATCGGCGAGCGCGCGACGGACTGGCCTTGGGGTGCGTTCGCTGGTGCGGGAGAGAAGTTCGCCAAAGAACGAAGCCGCTTCGTCAAGACCGCTACGTAGAGTTCTTGAGCTACGGCCATGATCCAGACCTCCTGACATTGAGATCGAGCATCGAGGAAAAGCGCCTGCCGGGCGGGGACATGCCCCAGGGTGCGGACCTTGAACTGTCCGCTCTTTCGCGACGGCGATCCCGACGACGCCTACTTCCACTGCTGAAAGACTGGGGCTTACGGCGTGCGCGAGGCGTGCGCGGATGCGAGGGCTCGAGGATCTTCGCGTTCGTGTCTTCTTCCTCGCATCGGACGATCGTCCGCCGCCCAGGGCTAGAACCTCTCGCCCCGCCCCCGCTTCCGAGGCCCGGGAGAGTGGTCGAGCATCTCGTGCGCCTTGCGCGTGAGATCGAGAGCGGCGGGCTTCTGCCGCTTCCACATGTTGCGGCCGAAGATGTAACCGATGCACCCGGCCTCGACGCCCTGCTGCATGCGGCGGACGACTTCCTCTTCCTTCTGCTCCTCGCCGCCCGAGAAGAGGATCGGGACGCCCTGACCCGCGTCCACGACGCGCCGTGTGCGCTCGGCGAACTGCTCGTCTTCCCCGAGCTTGCCCACGTGAGCCTCGAGGTCGCGGAAGTACTGCGGGACGTCCTTGTTGTCCACCAGAGCGGGGTTCTTCTTGGGGAAGTTCGCCTTGACGATCGAGGCCCCCATCTCGACGGCCATGCGCACGGCGCTCTCGACGGCGTAGCTCGACTCGGTCCCGCCCTTCTTTTCGATCGCCTCGCCGCGAGGGTAAGCCCAGACGATGAGAGGGAGCCCGAAGCGGTCGCACTGCTCCCTCACGCGAGCGAGCTGGGGCAGATCCTCGTCCTGGCGAGGCGAGCCGTAGTAGAGCGTGTAGCCGATCGCCACGGCGCCTATCCTCACGGCGTCCTCGACGAACGACGTGTGCACCGAGAGCGCCTGCGCGCCCGAGGGAAGCGAGGTCTTGCCGTTGACCTTGAGGATGAGAGGAACGCGGCCCTCGATCTTCGACCAGAATCGCTTCGAGACGCCGTAGTGGAAGACGATCGCGTTGTATCCGCCGTCGACCGCGAGCTCCGTGATGTAGTCCGGGTTCCCCGCGTCGCTCTCGGCCGAGAGGTGCCGCGCGTCGTGCTCGATGAACTGGTCGTAGGGGAGGACGAGCATCGTGCCGTTCGGCCGCACGAGCTGCCGGATGCGCGCCAGCTCTCCCGTCGCGTAGGTGCAGAGCCGGAAGAAGCGGAGCGGATCGCTCGCGCCGCCGTTCGTCGAATCGTCCGTCGTGCGCGCGCTCTTCGTGCGCTCCTGCGTGGCCTTCGTCATGTGGGCCCTCCGATCGCGTGAAGTTACCGTGATGCCGGGTCGGATGGCAACGTCCAGCGAGTCCTTCGACTGCGGCTGCACTTCGCGCGTCCTACGCTCAGGACGATCGGTGCGGGCGAGGCCGACGGAACCGCTTGGTGTGAGCGGGACAGACGTGACTCGCACGAAGCCCCGGCCCGCTGCGAGAAGCGTAGCCGGACCAGGGTGAAGATCGAGCCACGTGACTCACACGACGCGCAGGCCCCTGGGCCGAGCAGGGGGGAATGCGGGGGGCGCAGCCCCGCGCAAATGGTGAAATCACCGCTATCACGATGGGAGAGCGCACGAGGCCCGGGACCATCTTCGCCTGCCTTCTCGCGCTCGAGCTGGGATTGTTCGCGGGAGGCATGGCGGAGCTCCTCTCGTGCGAGGTGGCTCTCTCGGAGCTCGTCTGCGTGCCCGGCGCGCACTCCTCGGGAGAGCTCCTCGTCCCGCTCGGCCTCCTCGCGGTCTCGGTCCTCGGCGTCGCGATTTTCCGGGAGAAGTCGGGGAAGCCCACGCTCGAGCCCGCCGCGCGAGCGCTCCTCCCGCTCCTCGCCTTCTGCACACCGCTCCTGCGAGCACGTGCGCTGGCAGGTCCGCCTCATGTCCTGGAAGCCATCCTCGCCCCGATCGCCGTCGGAGCGGCGGTCGCGAGAGTCACGGCGACCGCGAGACCGCGCTCGAAGCGGTGGCGCCGCGGGCTCGCGCTCCCGGTAGCGGGAGCGGCGTTCGTCGTCGCGATCGGCTTCGCGTGGCACGCGCTCGGGCTCCTCGAAGGGCTCGCGCTCGGCCACCACGACGCCGGAGACCACGCCGTCCGGCTCGAGAACACGCTCCGCGGGTCGTTCCTCAAGTGCGACCCCGGGCACGCGGCGTTCTGGGACCACCTGAACCCGGGCGTCGCCCTCCTCGCGCCCTTCTACGCCGTCCTCCGGCCGATCTTTCCCGGGACACGCTTCACGACGGTCGCGCAAGCGGTCGTCCTCGCGGGCACGGCGCTCCTCGCCTACGGCCTCGCGCGACGGAGGCTCGCGGATCGGGCGAGCGCGCTTCTCCTCTCGCTCGCGTTTCTCGCCACGCCGGCGTTCACTCACCTGAACGTCGCTTACTCGTACGGCTTTCACACCGTGACTCTCACGATGCCCATGCTGTTCGGCGCGGCGTGGGCGTATCTCGCGGGCCGGCGGCTGCTGGCTCTCGCGCTCGTCCTCCTCTCGTGGGCCTGCGAGGAGACGCTCGCGCCGGCGACGTTCGGGATGGGCCTAGCGCTCGCCCTCGACCGCCGCGCGCGAGCGCACGGAGCGATCCTCGCGCTCGCATCGCTCGGCTACTTCCTGCTCGCGACGAAGGTCCTCCTCCCGCTCGCGAACGGGAGCGGATACTTCTGCACGAGCTACTACGCCCACCTGAGCCCGAGCGGGAAGGACCCTGCGACGATCACGAACATCCTCGTCTCGCCGATCGTCCGGCCGGCCGCGTTCTGGGGAACTCTCCTCGAGCCGGCGACGTTCGGGCTCGTCCTCGGG
>JACQDU010000146.1 GCA_016200955.1 bacterium | reverse complement strand
CGTCGATCTCATCGTCAGCTTCATCGACCTCGACGAGTCCGTCGTCGATCTCATCGTCAGCTTCATCGACCTCGACGAGTCCGTCGTCGATCTCATCGTCACCTTCATTGACCTCGACGCATCCGTCATCGATCTGATCGTCCCCGTCGTCCACCGAGACGTGTCCTTCGCCCGCTACCTTCAGATGACCGCGCGCGTCTCGCTCTCGCCGACCCGGAAGGGGCGGCTCACGTACGAGATCGTCAAGCCTGTCGTGGACAAACACCGCGGCGACATGCGGGCCGCCGCGCTCGAGCTCGGCGGCTCCAGCCGGAGCATCCAGCGGGCGCTCGCGGAGAAGGCCTGAAGCCGCCGGCGACGTCGCGACGTCGCCGCGACGTCGCCGCGACGTCGCCGTCCGCCCGCGGTCGCGCCGGGCGTAAGTCCTCGCCCTCCGCGATCGTGCTCGCACGACGCGACGGGCATCCCGCGTGCAAAGGAGGCCCAGCGACTCCTCCCTTGGGTAGGGCAACGTTCGAAACCAACCCGAGAGAACGAGAGAAGGAGAATCAGCCATGTCCAGCGAGCCCGAGATCATCCGTGGAGACGAGCTCACTCTGGATACTTTCCACGCGGCCGCGAAGACGCACATCGCCGCCGATGCGCACGTCGCGGTGGACGGGAAGGTCTTCACCAAGCCGGAGCTGATCGCGAAGGCGGACGAGCTCAGGACGCCCTTCAAGGCGAAGCGGGCCATGAAGACGCAGCTCAAGAAGGCCTCCGTCGAGCTCGACTCGAAACGGGTCGAGATCCGGAGGTTCGTGATCGGGCTCAACATCGGTCTCAAGGCGTTCCTGGGGAACGACAACCCCGAGATCGTGAAGTTCGGCTTCAAGGTCGACAAGAAGCATCGCTCCCTCACGGCCGAGGAGGCCGACAAGCGCGCCAAGAAGGCGCTCGAGTCGCGCAAGCGCCACCACACGATGGGCCGCCTCCAGAAGAAGGCGCTCGATGAGAGCGCGTCCTCCGCGCCGGACGCGACGCCTCCTCCCCCCGCGCCGGAGACTCGCGGTCCGACTCACGTCGCCTAGCTCGAGGCGCGCGCGAGGGTCCGGGCGGCCTGCCCACGGGTCGCCCGGATCCTTCGCTCACGAGGCATTCCCGAGGAAGGTCGATGAGACCCCGTCTCAGCGCGGGGCCGATTGACGTGATTGGTTTCGGTCGAGAGGAAAAAATGAACGCGAAGACGCGAAGAAGCCCGCTTCGTGCCTTCGCGTCTTCGCGTTTGGCGTCGTTTCGACCCTTCACATCAAGCGGTCGGCGCGGTCAGCGAGCCTCAGCCGCCTTGCGCGAGCGCTCGCTCGCACCTTCCACGAGAGCGAGCAGTGCATCGAGATCGGCCCGAAGCTTCGCGTCCTTCGAGCGCGTCGCGAGAGCGTTCCAGCGAGCGACGCGCACGCAGGCGAGCGCGAGCTCGCAGGCGAGAGCGGCATCGTTCACGAGGTTCGGGTTCCCCGACTCGGCGACGCGCGCCGCGGCCAGGGCGAGCTCGCACGCGGCGCTCGCGGCGCGGAGGTCGGTCGCGATCGCCGCCTCGGCCGCCTCCTTCTTCCTGGGATCGCCTTTCGGGAGCGCCCAGGTCGCGGCGAGGTCGGCGAAGGCGCGCTCGTCGTCCTGGGCGAGGGCGAGGAAGCGCTCGGGGGAGCCGAGGCCGTCCGCGATCTTCGCGAGCGCGGCGTCGTCGAGCTGCCCTTTTCCCGATGAGAGAAGACGGGCCTTCTCGAGGCACGCTCGCCCGAGCGCGGCGGCGAGAGCTCCCGCGCTCCCGCCGCCGGGAGCGTGCTCGCGCGAGGCGATCGCCGCGAGGTAGCGCGAGAGCTCGCCCGCGGGGGAAGGCGGGAGCTTCTCGCGCAAGCGGCGCTCGAGCACGCGCTCCGCTCCCCGGAAGCCCTCGAGCCGGAGAAGCTCGGCTCCCGAGGCCTCGAGCGCTTCCTCCGGGATCAGACCCACGAGCTCCGAGCGAGCGATCCTCGCGCCGCGAGCCTGCGCGAGCCTCTCGACCTCGAGGAAGGCGCGCGCGACGCTCGTCTTCCTGTAGTCGACGAGGTTGAGAGAGACCTGGACGCGCCGCTGGCTCGCGAGTCGGAACGCCTTCGCGCGGACTCCGGGAAAGCCGCCCGAGCTCTCGCGGACTCCCCTGGCGATCTCCTTCGCGAGCGCGAGGTCCTCGCTCTCGAGGTCCACGTTCCACGCGACGAGGAAGAAGCGCGCTCCGACGCACGACGCGCCGGCGCTCGGGTGGAGCTCCGCGGGGCCCAGGTCCGGCTTCCAGAGAGCGGGCTTCTCCTTCACGTTCCGCGAGAGCTCCAGGAAGCCCTGGTTGCGGATGTCGGGGAGAGCGCGCCGGTCCTCGCGCTGCGCGGCTTCCTCGTAGAAGAAGACGGGCACCGAGAGCTCGCGCGCGATCCTCTCTCCCGTCCGCCTCGCGAGGGTCACGGCGAGCTCCATGCTCGCGCCCTCGAGCGGCACGAACGGGATCACGTCGGCCGCGCCGACCCGCGGGTGCTCCCCTTGCTGCGAGCGGAGGTCGATCCGCGAGACGGCCTCTCGCACCGAGCGGAAGACGGCCTCGGCGAGCGCGTCCGGAGCTCCCGCGAGCGTGAGGACGGAGCGGTTGTGGTCGGGATCCCTGTGAGCGTCGAGGAGAGCCACGCCCCGCACCGAGAGCGCGGCTCCCGCGATCGCCTCGATCGTGCGCGCGTCGCGGCCCTCGCTGAAGTTCGGGACGCACTCGAGGAGCAATCAGGTCTTCTCGCCCGCGGAAGGGAGGCGCCCGGACGGCCCGGGCCCGAGGTAGACGACGGAGAGGTAGCCCTCGGGGCCGAGCCGGCGCTTCTGGACCCGCGTCTCGCGCGTGCCCACGAGCGACGAGACGCCGCGCCCTCCGAGGACCATGTGCGTCGTCGCGATCTCGCCCGGGTGAGACCCGTCGAGGAGGGAGACGGCGATCGTGGGAGCCGCTCCCTGGTAGTCGGCGCGGCCCTCGAGGAAGACGGCGACGGCGGGCCCCGCGTGCACGGAGACGTGGAGCCCCTCGCGCGCGAGCTCCTCGTGCTTCTTCGCCCGAGAGTGGAGCTCGAAGGCCGCCTCGACCGCCCGCGAGGGGTCGGGGAAGGCGGCGAAGGCCGGCTCCCTCGGAGCGACCGCTCCCCCCGACGTCTCGACGACCTCCGAGAAGATGTCGCGGAAGCTCTTCTTCGCGAGCTGCGACGCCCCCTCGCGGAGCGCCGCCGCGAGGAAGGTCGCTTGAGTGAGCGAGAGAGGCTCCGCCGTCCCGAAGGCCGGCGCGAGCTCGCGGAGCTCCGGGTGCCCGCAGGCCTCGAGCGCCGTGAGGATGTCCTGGCGCCAGGCCGCGCGCTCGAGGCGCACGACGCGCCGGCGCACGCTCGCGTTCCTCACCTTGAGCTCGAGCCTTCCCGCGCCCACGAGCGCCGGCACGAGCTGGAGCGCCCCGTCCTCGACCGCGACCTCGGCCGCGTGGACGACTCCTCCCTCGATGACCTCGAAGTTGACGACCTGCCGGACGCCGCGCGCCATGAAGCGGTAGCTCCCCGAGGGGAGCGAGACCGAGAGCGCGCGGGTCTCTCCCGGCTCGATCTCTTGCTGCAAGACGACGTGCCGCGCGTTCCCGGGGCCGCCCAGGCAGTAGGTCGCGAGCGGGATCGGCCGGATCTTCGCGCTCGGCTTGAAGACGAGCTCGACGGAGCGCGCGAAGTCGTTGTCGTAGGAGAGGTCGCAGGCCCGGCAGTGGCTCTTCTGCCTGAGGCTCGCGAGCGACTCGACCGCGCTCGCGGGCACGCGGCAGACCGGGCAGATCAGGTACCACCCGATCTCGAGGAGCTTCTTCCTCATCGCCTCGAAGCAGAGCTTGAGGACCTCGAGCCTCTCCGCCTTCCAGCGGCGGGCGAGCGCGTAGGGCCGGAGCGTCGCCGCGTCGGTGTCGAGCGCCTCGCGCAGCTCCGCCTCGAGGAGAGGGACGAGGCGGGCCCACGACCTCCCGCTCGAGCGGATCGCCGCGAGCCCCGCCACCAGGAGCGCCTCCGCCTCGGCCGAGAGCTGCTCGGGCTTGGCGAGCGGGTAGCGCGAGCCCTCGAGCTCGGCGTCGCTCTCCTTGCGGAGCCTCGCCTTCTCGTCGAACTTCTCGTAGACGGGGCCCATGTTCGCCTTCGCGCGCATCCTGAGCTCGACGAAGCTCACGATCCTCCCGAGGAAGCCACGGGGCACGCTCCAGAGCTCGTGGACGAGGCTCGTCCCTCCGCCCGCGCGCGGGACGAGGTTGACCTCGCTCCAGAGCGCCGCGAGCGGTCCCTTCGAGTAGACGCGGAGCACGCTCTGGCGCTCGGGCGCGAGCCACTCGTAGGGGTGCTCGACCCACTCGATCTCGAGCCCGAGGCGCTTCATGCGGCCCGTCCGGACGACGCCGCCCTTGCCGTCGGGAGCGTCCGAGAACTGGACCGCGGGGAGCCCGATCGCCCGGTTGAACTTCTCCGTGTCGGAGACGAGCGGCCAGAGCTGCTCGGGCGAGGAGTCGAGCTCCCACTCGTAGCGGTAGTGGACGGGCGCCTCGTCCCGGTCGGGCTTGGGGTCGATCCGGACGAGCTTCTCTCCCGACGAGTCGCCGAGCCGGTTCAGGATCACGGGAGCGAGCGCATCCCCCTTGGTCCCCGAGACGACCTTCTCGAGCTCGGCCGCGAGCGCCCCCGCCGACGCGAAGCGAGCATCGGGCGACTTCTCGAGGCAGCGGAGCACGATCGTCTCGGTCTCGGGGCCGATCGCGGGGTTCAGGCTCCTGGGAGCCAGGGGAGCGTCCGCGACGATCGCGCAGATGAGCGCCGAGAGCTGGTTCGAGTCGAAGGGCGGCCTCCCGGTGAGGAGCTCGTAGAGGACGACGCCCAGCGCCCAGACGTCCGTCGCGGGAGAGGTCGGGAAAGCCTGGGCCTGCTCCGGCGCCATGTAGCGCGGCGTGCCCACGAGACCCCGGTGGCCGAGGCCGGCGTCGTGAGCCGCCGCGGGGGCGCGCGCGGCGCTCGCGACGACGGCGACCGCCCGCGTCGTCGGCACCTCGCCCCGGTCGACGAGGTCCTCGAGCGTCGCGCCGCGGACGAGCTCCATGACGCAGCCGTGGTTCCCGCGGTCGGTCACGAAGGTCTCGAGCACCGGGACGATCGCCGCGTGGTCGATGCGCCCGACGATGCGGCACTCGGCCTGGAAGTAGCGCACGACGCGCTCGTCGGTCGTGTGGAGGACCTTCACGGCGACCTTGCCGTAGCGCTCGTGCACGGCCTCGTAGACGACTCCCATGCCGCCCTTGCCGAGCTCCTTGCCGATCTGGATCCCGGGCACGACGGGCGGGACGATCTCTCCGCGCTTCTGGTTCGGCGTCGTCTGCGTGACGTTCGAGCCGGAGCCGCTCTGGGCCAGTCCCGAGGAGAGGCCCGAGGGCGCCGCGATCGGCGTGCGAGCGCCGGTCGTGACGCTGCTCGTCCCCTGGGGCTCGGGATGGAACACCGTGTGAGCGCTCTCCATGTTCTTCGAGGTGTTCTCGAAGATGGTCGCATCCGTTGCCTGCGTGTCGGGCGCGGGGAGGCCGGTCTCGTCGTGCGGCGAGACGCTCATGCGGGCTTGGCCTCGAACCGCTTCCGCACCTCGTCGTCCTTCGCCTCGACCTTCGAGGCGAGCTCTCGCTTGTAGGCCTGGAGCTTCTCCCGGAGCTTCTCGTCGGACAGCGCGAGGATCTCGGCGGCGAAGACGGCCGCGTTCTTCGCGCCGGCTTCTCCGAGCGCCATGCTCGCGACCGGGACTCCTCCGGGCATCTGCACGGTCGCGAGGAGAGCGTCGAGCCCCTGGAGCGGCGAGCTCGGGATCGGCACGCCGATCACGGGGAGGATCGTGCTCGCCGCGCAGACCCCCGCGAGGTGAGCCGCCCACCCGGCTCCCGCGATGATGACGCGCACGCCGCGACCCGCGCAGCCCTCGACCCATTCGGCCAGCCGCGCGGGGCTCCTGTGAGCCGAGATCACCCGCACCTCGTGAGAGATCCCGAAGCTCCTGAGAGTGCCGACGGCCGCCTCGAGGAAAGCGAGGTCAGAGTCCGAGCCCATGACGATGGCGACCTGGGGCGAGAGCATGTCCTTTCTTCCTCTCTACGCGGCTCCGCTTGCCGCGGATTGCGCCGCTTGCTCCGAGGAAGGCACTGTGCCCGACCCGGGACGCGGCGCGCAAGCAGGTTTTCTCCATGCATCGCCTTCGCTGGTAAGATCCGCGCCCGTGACCGAGAGCGCCCAGGAAGCCGCGCCGCGCTCGCCGCTCTCGGCGCACGTGGCGCTCGGAGCGGCGCAGCTCGGGTTCGGCCTCTTCCCCGTGTTCGGGAAGCTCGTCTTCCCGCCGCCGCTCGGGCAAGGACACATCGGGCCGCTCGCGCTCGCGGCCCTGAGAGCGGCGTTCGGCGCCCTCTCGCTCACTCTCGTCGCGAACCTCGCGGGAGCGGGGCGCGTCGAGAGGAGGAGCGACCTCGTCCGGCTCGCGATGAACGCGTTCTTCGGGGTCGTGCTGAACCAGGTCCTGTACCTCGTGGGGCTCTCGCGGTCCTCGGCGACCCACGCCGGAGTCCTCGTCGCGGCGACACCGGCGATCGCGTACGCGCTCGCGATCGCCCTGCGGCGAGAGACGGCTCGCCCCGGCCCGGCCGCGGGCGTGCTCCTCGCGATCGCGGGAGCGGCGTGGATCGCGCTCGTGCGCCCGATCGACTCCGCGCGCGCCGGCTCGCCCACGCTCGAGGGAGACGCGCTCCTCGCGGCGAACATGGTGAGCTACGCGATCTACCTCGTGCTCATGGGAGACGTGCTCACGCGGGTCGACCCGCTGCGGGCGATCGCGTGGATCTTCTTCTTCGGAGCTCTCGTGAACGTGCCTCTCGGGATCCCCGACCTGCTCGCCGTGCCGTGGGCGAGCGTCACGCCGAGGACGTGGGGCGCGCTCGCCTTCATCCTCGTCTTCCCGACGAGCGTCTGCTACGCGCTCAACACGTTCGCGCTCAAGCGAGCGTCCGCGACCGTCGTGGCCGTCTACACGACCTCGCAGCCCGTGGTCGCGAGCGTCTCCGCGGCGATCGTCCTTCAAGAAAGACCTCCCGTGATCGACACCGTCTGCGCGACGGCGCTCATCCTGCTCGGGGTCGTCACGGTGGCTTTTCGCCGCCGCGCCAGGCAGAGCCCTCGATAGGAGGGCGTTTTCGAGCGAGGCCCGAAGGCCTCGATCGCCCGCGGCGCTTCGCTTTGCGACGCGGAATACGAGCGGTGGGCGCGTAAGCCCCCCCTCCGGTGCAGGGTAGAGTCCGGAGACCTTCGCGGATAAGATCGCGGAGAGGGAGAGGCTTGGCCGGTCGCGACGATCTCGAGCGCTTGCGTGCGGTGAGGCGCGTCCTCTACGTGGCGCTCCTCCTGAACGTCGTCCTGTCGGGCTCGAAGCTCGGCTGGGGCTACGCCACGAGCACGCTCGGGCTCGTCGCCGACGGCTACCACTCGCTCCTCGACGTCGCCGCGAACGTCGTCGCGCTCATAGGAGTCACGCTCGCCGCCGCTCCGCCGGACGCGGAGCACCAGTACGGCCACAGGAAGTTCGAGGTCCTGAGCTCCATGGCGATCTCCCTTTTCATCTTCGCGGGAGCGGCCGAGGTCTTCCACGAGACCTGGAAGCGAGCGACCGACCCGGCCGACGCGGCTCCGACCGTGACCTGGCTCTCGTTCACGATCATCGGCGCCTCGCTTGTCCTGGGCTTCCTCCTCTCGCGCTTCGAGTCGAGGCGCGCGCGGGAGCT
>JACQDU010000145.1 GCA_016200955.1 bacterium | reverse complement strand
CCCCGTCGCGTCCTTCTGGCCCGGGAGGATCTCGGGCGGCACGTAGAGCGGCGTCGTCTTCGGCGGCTGCACGAGAGGGAGCCCGCGCGCGAGGCCCTCGAGCTCCTTCCCGGTCCGCGAGCCCCCGAGGTCCACGAGGACGCCGCGCCAGCGCCCGCGCGCTATGCGCTCGAAGTACTGGGAGTCGGGGATCTCGGGCTCGCGCCAGTCGATCGCGAGCATGAGGTTCTCCGGCCTGACATCACCGTGGACGATCCCTTTCGAGTGCAGGTGCTCGAGCGCGAGCGCGAGCTCGTAAGCCAGCTCGAGCGCGACCGAGACCGGCGGCGCGAGGCGGCGCGCCCTCGCGACGGCTCCGGTCTTCGGCGGTGCCTTGGGCTCCGCGCGCTCCTGGAGCCGGGCGCGGACGTGCTCGCGGTTCAGGACGAGGAACGGGCTCTCGAAGAGGCGCTCGAGGAAGAGGAGCGTGTGCCCGCGCGGGTCCTTGTGCTTTCCCAGCACTCGAAGGACGTTCGGGTGAGGCGCGAGGAGCGCAAGGTGGCGCATCTCCCGCTCGAGCGACGGGGCGCGCCCTCCCACGCTCGGAGGTCCCTTCAGGATCGCGACGCGCCCGTCGTCGGTCTGAGCGTAGTAGAGCGTCCCCGGTGCGCCCGGGACCCTCGCGCTGACCTCGAAGTAGGTCGAGCGGGCGTCGGGCGTCTCGGCGTTCAGGACCTCGCCCGGGATGAGCTCGATGCCCTCGCTCTCCATGCGCTACCAGGCCGACGCCATGCCGACGAGCTTCCACACGAAGAACTGCGCCACGAGGAGGACGAACCCGAGGAGGGCCGGGACGAGCACGGAGGCGTGGCGCGCTCCGGCGTCGAAGGCCGCGGCGGCCGCCTCTCTCCCCCGGAGCGCCGCGAGGAGCGTGCCCGCGACCGCGACCGCGAGCACGGCCCAGACGCGCGCCGCCGGCGTCAGGGGAAGCCTGTGCCCGAGCTTCGCGTAGGCTCCGAGCACCAAGGCGCCGAGCGCGAGGTAAGAGCCCACTCCCAGGACCTGGACGCGGCGCGCCCTCTCGGGCTGCCCGAGCGCCGCGAGGTTCTGGCCCGCGAGCACGGCCGAGAGGTAGAAGCCGAAAGCTCCCGCCGCGACGAGCGCCCACGTCGGGTAGAGCGAGACGTCCCGCGCCGCGTGCCCCGTCTGTCTGAGGCGGATGCGCTTGAGCGACTCCTGCACCTCGGGGAGCCGATCGGAGACGGCGCCGGGCGCGTTCGCGGCGGGCGGGACGTCTCCCTGGACCTTCGAACGGAGGACGACGCTGTCCTTCCCGCAGGCGCGGCAGGAGACGGTGTCGCCGATCCGTCTCCCCGGGATCTCGATCGAGCTCCCGCACGCGCACCTGAGCTCGGGGATCGCCGGAGCCTTCGCCATGTCCCGCCTCCTTCGAGGAGAGCCGCAGTCTAAACGAGAGCCCGTCTTTCTTGAAGCGTGGCCCCGCCGGAGATCGTGATACCCTCGCCCGAGCTTGGAACTGAGCGTCCTCAACATCAACGCGTGGCACGGCCTCTACGCCCGCACCTGGTGGAAGGCCGAGCGCCTCGAGCCGGAGGGGAGGAAGGAGCAGCGGGAGCAGGCCCTCGTGCTCGGGATTCGCGGCCTCGCGCCCGACGTCGTCGCGCTCCAGGAGTGCTACCCGCAACCCGGCTTCTCGAAGCGCGTCGCGGCCGCGCTCGACATGGACTGCGTCGCCCAGGTGAGCAACGCCGGCCTCCGCCTCCTGGGAGCGGGCCTCCCCGCGGGCGTCGACACGGGAGAGGGCCTCTCGATCCTCGCGCGCCGCGGCCTCTCGCTGCGTTTTCTCGGAGCCAAGAACCTCTCCGGCCTCGGATTCACGAGCGCGATCATGTCCTTCCAGGTCGTCCGGAAGACCATGGCCGTCGCGGCGGAGGTGAGCGTCTCGGGGAAGACGCTCGCGATCGTCACGGGTCACGTGAGGTACGAGTGGCCGACGATCGCCGCCTTCCACTCCGCCTGGGCGGACCTCCGGTCCGCGGGAGCCGTTTCGGGAGAGCCCGAGCCCGCGCTCTTGCGCTCGATCGAGGAGAACATCGCCGTCCGCGACGCGGAGATCGAGGTGCTCGCCTCGTGGATCGAGACGATCGCGGCGGGGCGGCCCGTCATCGTCGCGGCCGACATGAACGTGGACGACGACGCGCCCCAGCTCGTCTCCATGCAGAAAGCGCTCGGCCTCACGAGCGCGCTCGCCGCTCGAGGCGACGGACGTCCGACGTGGGAGCCGGCCCGGAATCCGAACATTCCCTACAGCTCGTCTTACACGCACGCCGACGGGACACCGAAGGACGTGGCCTCGCTCGTCGTGGCCCAGCACGACCGGCTCACGCAGAGGCCGGATCACGTGCTCCTCGGAAAGACGTTCGCGCGCGAAGCTGCCCTGGACGCGCACGTCGTCCTCGATGAAGCGATGGAGGGCAACGTCCTTCCCTCGGACCACTTCGGGATCCTCGCCCGGATCGGGCTCGACTGAACTTCGCGAGGGCAGTTTCGTCATAAGATGAGCCCATGAAGCACTCCGCGACACTCCTCCTCTCGTTCTTCTTCCTCGCCGGCTGCGTGAGCCACGGGAACGGCGCGCCGCCGCCGCCTGTCTCCTCCGCCGAGAAGACGCCCGAGGACAACGACCCCGTCTCGCGCGCCGACCGGCTCGAGCGCGACGGGAAGCTCGACGCCGCGATCGCCGAGCTCGAGAAGGCGCTACGGGACGACTCCTCGAACGCTCGCGCTCGCTACCGCCACGCTTACTACCTCGAGGTCAAGGGAGAGCTCCGCGGCGCCGCGCTCGAGTATCGCCGCACGCTCGACCTCGACTCCCGCGAGATCCCGAACACGATCTGCTGGATGCGCCTGGGCGGCGTCCACGAGAGGCTCGGCGAGCACAGGGCCGCCCTCGACGACTACCTGGAGTCGATCAAGGAGGAGCGCAGGATCGAGGAGAGGATCCGGCGCGATCCCAACAAGACCGGCTCGGGG
The DNA here is from genome assembly GCA_016200955.1 of bacterium. Lineage (GTDB taxonomy): Bacteria > Planctomycetota > J058 > J058 > JACQDU01 > JACQDU01. Next base: position 1,856 of record JACQDU010000145.1, on the reverse strand, counting down.
TCCGTGCCCGCTTATGCGGATGTTCCTCGCGGCTCCCCTCTGCTCTTCCAGAACGTCGCGCGCGTGTGCATCTTCCTCGGAGACGCCGAGAGCGCGCTCAAGGCGCTCGACCAGGCGAGGGCGCGCTCGCCACGTGACGCGATCACGGAGAGCCTGGCCGTGCGCGCCTACCAGGCGCTCAAGGACGAGCCGGCGGCTGTCGAGGCCGCGAGGCGCTTCCTCGACGCCGCGGGAGACGACCCCGTCTTCGCCGACCGCGCGCGCGAGCTGCGCGCTCTCGTGCGCGGGCGCGCTCCGGCCCTCACCCCGCAGGAGAAGGCGATCCTCGTCGACTACGTGAGGACGGCTCTCCGCCCGCGCATGCCGGGCGAGGTTCCGGAGGAGGGCTTCTTCGAGCAGCACGCCTCCGACAAGCTCCTCGCGCACGACGACCGCGCCGTCTTCGTGACCGTGATCCCGCGCGATCCGACGGCCCCGCGCTTCCGCGGGCGCGGGAAGGGCCGCTCGCTCGCCTCGGGGCTCGCGGGAGCCGTGGCGGCGATCAAGGACCTGAAGCGCTTCGCTCCCGCGGACTGCTTGCGCTCGGCGATCCGGATCGACATAGCGCGCGGCGAGCTGGAGCCGATCTCTCTCGTCCCGACCGAGTACGCTCCCCTTGACGAGCCCGTCGTCCTCGCGCTCGCCGCGAAGCCGCCGATCGAGCCCGGAGTGCACGGCGTGGTCCTGAGAGTTTACGACCGCGAAGTCTTCTGCTTGCCCGGAGACTCGGTGACCGAGGACCTCGCGGACGTGAAGGCCATGCTCGAGTTCGCCGCGAGGGACGCGGGCCTCGAGGCTCGCTCCTGGGAGAGCGCGAGCTCGCGCGTCTTCCGCTTCCGCACAGATTCGTTCGTCTCGGCATCCGAGGGAGCGAGCCCGCAGGACCTCGTCCGGGGAGAGCCCATGCCTTTCCCCGAGGCGACGGCCGAGACGTGCTCCGACGCCGCGCTCCTCGGGGCGCTCTGGCTCGCGCAGGACCTCGTGATCGAGGAGATCCCGGCGCCGCGCGCCCTGCGCGAGCGGCTCCCGAACGGCGAGGTCGCTCTCGTGACGACCCTCACGCTCGCGCGCTTCCATTACCAGTACAAGGCGCGCACCGACAAGCACGACGACGAGAGCTACGACGAGGTGAGACACGCGGCGGCGGCGCTCGCCATGGCGAACGCGTTCGCGCGCACGGGCCGCCTCGAGCTGCGCGACGCCGCGGACCTCGCCGCTCGCTGGCTCGAGGAGCGCTGCCACCAGGAGAACGGCCGCCAGGTCGCCGTCGTCAACGGGAGAGCGCCCCTGGGCGTTCAGGCTCTCCTCCTGGCGCTCGAAGACTCGCTCATCGCGAGCGCGCCCGTGGGACCGGACGGCGCGCTCGAGGCGAGGCGGGCTCTCAGGGACGGGCTCGCTCGCACGATCGCCGCGGCGATGCGCGAGGACGGGACCTTCCCCGAATACGTGCCGGTCCAGGGCTTCTTCACACCGCCCGATCGCGACACGCGCTTCTACACCGGCGAGTCGATCCTCGCGCTCGTGCGCCACTTCAAGGCGACCGGCGAGCGCCGCTGGCTCGACCTCGCGATCAAGGGAGCCGAGCGGAGGATCAAGGACTTGAAGTCGTCGGAGGAGCCGCCGCTCGACGCCTGGCTCTCGCGGGCGATCGCCGAGATGGACGATGTCGAGTCCCTCTCCGGGGACCCGGCGCAGGAGGCGCGGCGAGCGGTCGCTCTCAAGATCGCGCGCGCCGTCCTGGACCACCAGCGAGGCCCGGCCTACAAGGGCTCGCAGCCCGAGGACGCCGCGGGCGGCGTCGGACCGCCCGACGAGGT
>JACQDU010000197.1 GCA_016200955.1 bacterium | reverse complement strand
CCCCGAGAAGGGCTCGAAGAAGCTCACGTTCTGCGCGCTCGGCGACTCGGGCTACCCGAGGCGAGGGAAGAACGTCGCGACCGAGGACCAGCTCCTGGTCGCGAAGCTCCTCGCGAAGCTCGACCCCGACCTCGTCGTCCACGTGGGAGACGTCGTCTACCAGGTCGGCCAGGAGAAGGGGCTCGACCCGCTGTTCTTCCAGCCTTACCAGGAGACGCTCGCTCGCGTGCCGTTCTTCTGCTGCCTCGGGAACCACGACGTGAAGACGAAGGACGGCGACCCCGAGCTCAGGGCCTTCCCTCACCCGCCGAACGAGCACGGGAACCGCTACTTCTCGTTCGACGCGGCGAACGTCCACTTCGTCTGCGCGGACTCGAACGACGTCTTCGAGATCAAGGCCCCGAAGGACTTCCCGGAGACGCCGCAGGGGAAGTGGCTCAAGAGCGACCTCGCGGCCGCGACCTCCGCGACGTGGAAGATCGCTTACTTCCATCACCGGCTCTACTCCTGCTTCGCGACGCGCGTCCAGGAGCGGGCGACGATCCGCGCGGCGTTCGAGACGCTCCTCGAGGACGCCGGAGTGGACCTCGTGATCTGCGGGCACGACCACTTCTATCACCGGTCGTTCCGCATGCTCGACGGCAAGAAGGACGACGAGGGGATCGTGCACGTCGTGACCGGAGGAGGCGGCGCCACGCTCTATCCGGGCAAGGCGGTCGAGGGGACGACGGCCTGCTACAACGCCTGCTACCACCTCACCCGGTTCGTCGTCGACGGGGCGAGCCTCGAGATCGAGGCGCTCGCTCCCCGCGAGTCGGGGGAGCCGGAGTCGATCGACAAGACGAAGATCACGTCCAGGAAGATGCGCTAGGCTCTGTCTGGAAAAAGACAGACGGCAAACCGCAGAGGTGCAAGAGGACGCCGAGTCTTTCGCAGAGGGCTCGCGGAAGTCGTCCTCTGCGTACCTCCGCGCGCTCCGCGCCTCCGCGGTTCTTGTCGCTTCCAACAGAGCCTAGCGCGTCGGCGTGTCCACTCCGCGGTCGGGCGAGACGAGGGCCTGGATCCACTCGCGGATGTCGCCGGGAGCGACGTAGAGGAATTCGCACCGTTGTCCGAAGGAGACGCGTCCGAGCGTCGAGAGAGCGGCCCCTTCTTTCCCGACGGGACGCCCTTCGAGCCACGTGCCGTTGCTCGAGCCGGCGTCGTGGACCCAGACGGCCGGGCCGACGACCCGGAAGTAAGCGTGGAACTTGGAGACGCTCGCGTTCTTCACGACGACGTCGTTGTTCTCCGCCCTGCCGACCGTGACCATCTGCTCGAACGGATTCCGGGTGGACTTCACGAGAAGGTGGATCGGCGCCTCGGGACGTGCGAGCACCGCCTCGCGCCGTTTGGAGGGCCGTTCGATCGGCGTGTTTTCGGTCGTCTGGTGGCCGAGGACGTAGATCTCGGCCTGGGGATCGTCGCCCGACACCTCGACGAGCAGGCCCGCCGTGGGAGGCGGGTCCGCCGCCCGGTAGCGAGCGACGAAGCCCCGGAAGGTGAGCTGCTCACTCGGCTGCGGCACGTTCGATTCCCGCCCGTTCCCAGCTTCCCGCTTGATCCGTTCGACCATCCGGCGGCTCGCGCGACAAGAGGACTCAAGGCCGGGGCGTGTCCCTTCCGATAAGGGCTCTGTCGGCTGCCTCGCGGCCGGCGAGCGAGGAAGAGATGCGCCACCACCACTACTCCCAGGTCGGACCCGTCCTCAAGCGAGCGGTCGTCGCGGCCGCGGCGCTCGCGCTCACGGCGATCGCGTTCGGCGGGTGCGCTTACGTGGTCCCGACGACGCCGCTCAACCGGGAGCCGCAGGACAAGTGGTTCGCCCAGGACGTCCCGGTGCCCGAGGGCTTCAAGTACGTGCCGGTCGAGTCTCTCTCGGAGCCCGGCGAGCCCCGGAACCTGAAGCTCGTCTACCGCCGCGAGTCTTACATCGACATGGACCGCCCGTGGGCCTTCTACCAGGAGGCGCTCTCGGGGAGGGGCTGGCAGCTCCAGTTCCTCTACGGCTTCGACCGCCGAGGCATGGTGTTCTGGAAGGGCTCCGAGGAGCTCCGCGTGACGCTCGACCGGAGCTACCGCGCGACCTGCGTGACCGCGATCGTCGAGGTCGAGCCCAAGGACCCCGACGCCGCCGGGCCTTCTCTCGCTCGCCGCGTCGAGTGAGCCCGAGGTCGCACCGAAAAACGCAAGGGCGCAAAGGCGCAAAGATGCGAAGAGCCTGGACGAGAGCTCTTCGCGTCTTTGCGTCTTCGTGTTCCCGTTCCTCGCTCGAGCGGAACGGCAAGAGACGAACGTTCCTGAAAAAGAGCCATGCAGCGAGCATAATCTCCCCTGCGCGCCGCGAAACGCGCAGGGAGCGCCAGGTGCCCAAGGTCCGCCTCGGGAAGATATCGAGCCAGACGTTCGAGCACGAGGCGGACCGCGCCGCGCTCGACGCCCTCAAGAGGACTCTCGGCTTCGACCGGCTCGTCCGCGCGCTCGCGCGGCTCGGGCTCGACAAGGAAGTCGGGATCATGACGAAGAGCTCGTACGTCCACTGCGGGCCCAAGCAGGTCCCGAGCCTCTGGAAGCTCTTCACCGAGGTCTGCGACACGCTCGACCTCGAGCCGCCGCCGCTCTACCTCGCGAACAACGCCCAGATGAACGCCTTCACGACCGGAGTCGAGAAGCCGGTCATCGTCGTGACCTCGGCTCTCGTCGAGTCCATGAGCGACGCCGAGGTCCAGTACGTCATGGGCCACGAGCTCGGCCACGTCCTCGCGGGGCACGTCCTCTACCGGATCATCGCCGAGAACATCAAGGCGATCTTCCTCGCCTTCAGCGAGATCACGCTCGGCCTGGGAGCGCTCTTCGAGTTCGGGATCGTGTCCGCTCTTCTCTACTGGTATCGGTGCTCGGAGCTCACCGCCGACCGCTCCGGGTTGCTGGCCGTGCAGGACCCGCGCGTCGTCCTCTCGGCGATCATGAAGATGGCGGGCGGCGCGAGCGGGCGCTTCGTGTCGGAGCTGGACCTCGACGAGTTCATGAAGCAGGCGCAGGACGTGAAGCCCGACGAGGACGTCTGGACGAAGATCCTGAGAGCCGGGCTCGAGACGCGGACTCACCCCCTGGACCGTCGTGCGCGCGCACGAGATCGACGCCTGGGTGAAGTCGGGAGCTTACGAGAAGATCCTCTCGGGCGAGTTCATCCGGCGAGCCAACGGGAGCATCGCGGAAGGCCCTCACCCGCTCGCGGGGGCCGAGGGCGAGGGCGGCGCCGCGGCGGCGGCGGAGCTCGCGATCGTGGCGGCGCTCTCGCGCGCCTACGGGGTCCACGTGGCGCCGAGGATCCCGGAGCACGCGCTCCACCTGGCGCTCGGGGCCTTCGCCGAGCCCTTCGTCCAGGACGAGCGCGCGGTCGCGCTCTACGACGACACCTTCTCCGGCACGGGAGACAAGGGCGTGCTCCTCTCGGACCGGCGCGTCTTCTCCCACAGCCGGCCGAAGAAGGGCGTCTCCTACGCCTCCTTGCCCGCGGTCGAGGACCTCCCGGGAGGGCTCCTCTCGCGGCCGGGGCTGCGCGTGGGAGAGCTCGAGCTTCGCTTCCACACGAGGGACGTGAGGGACTCCTTCCGCGCCGCGATCGCGGCGGCGGTCGCCGTTCACAGAAAGGCTCCCTGAGAGGGGGAGCACGGGCCCGAGGCGACGGCTACTCTCGGCTCGATGCGGATCGGCGACTACGAGGTCCTCTCGGAGATCGGGAAAGGCGGCGTGGGAGTCGTGCTGCGCGCGCGCGGGCACGCGGGGCGCGACGTGGCCGTCAAGCTCCTCAAGCGGGCGTCCGAGGCGCAGCGAGCTCGCTTCGAGCGAGAGGTCCGGCTCCTCGCGTCTCTCGGGGAGTCTCATGGCTTCGTCCCTCTCCTCGATCACGGAGATTCGGAGAAGGGTCCGTTCCTCGTCATGCCGTTCCTCGCGGGAGGCACGCTCAGGGACAGGCTCATGCGAGGGCCGCTCGCGGTCGAGGAGACGATCTCGCTCGGCCGCGCGCTCGCGGGGGCGCTCGCGCGCGCGCACGAGGCTGGAGTCGTTCACAGGGACCTGAAGCCCGAGAACATCCTCTTCTCCACGGACGGCCGCCCGCTCGTCGCGGACCTCGGGCTCGCGAAGCACTTCGACCTCGACCCCACGCTCGCCATGGGGACCTCGCTCTCCCAGACCGGAGAGCTCCGCGGCACCGTCGGCTACATGGCGCCCGAGCAGATGGTCGACTCCACGGGAGTCGACGCACGCTCGGACGTCTTCTCCCTCGGAGCGATCCTCTACGAGTGCCTCTCGGGAGAGGCCGCGTTCCTGGGAGCAACGCCGCTCGACGTGATCCACAGCGTCGTCGCGCGGAAGCTCGCTCCCCTCGGGCGAGCCAGGCCCGACGCGCCCGCGTGGCTCGTCTCCGCGATCGACCGCGCGCTCGCCGCGGACCCGGACGTGCGCTTCGCCGACGGTGCCGCGCTCGCCCGGGCGCTCGACGAGGGACCGCGCGCCCGGTCCTCGAGGCGAGCCCCCGTCGTGGCGGCCGGCGCTCTCGGCGTCATCGCGGCGCTCGCCGGAGCGATCGCTCTCGCGAGCGTCGAGCGGGAGAGAGCCTTGCCTTCTCCCGCTCCTGCTCCTTCGCCTTCTCCCAGGCCTTCGTCGAAGAGCGCGCCGGCGCCGCCGAAGCCGCCGGTCCGAGCGGCGCCGCGCGAGGGGACGTGGGCGATGCGCGCTCCTCTCCCGACTCCTCGCATGAAGATGGCCGCGGCCACGACCGACGACGGGAAGATCTACGTCCTCGGAGGCCGGACGATCGGGGGCAGCCTCGCGACGAACGAGGTCTACGACCCCTCGCGCGACCGGTGGAGCTCGCGCGCGCCTCTCGGAACGGCGCGCCTCCTCCACGGAGCGGCCGCGCTCGGGACGAAGGTCTACGTCGCGGGAGGCACGAGCGACGGGACCGTCCCCATCGCGAGCGTCGAGGAGTACGACTCCGAGCTCGACCGCTGGCGCGAGCTCGCGCCGCTCCCCTCTCCCTGCAAGTTCGTCCGGCTCGTGGCGCACCGGGGAAAGCTCTGGGCGTTCGGCGCCCCGAGGAGCGGGCCCGCGCTCGCCTTCTCCTACGACCCGGGGAAGGGCGCGTGGGGCGCGGGTCCTCCCGTGTCGCAGCTCCCGTGGCTCGTCGCCAGGACGCCCTCTCTCGTCGCGATCTTCGAGACCGAGCGACTCCTCCTCGGGCCGCGGGAGGGCTTGCCCGTTCCCTTCCTCGAGGTCGCCGGCGCGACGCTCGAGGTCCGTGCGGCGGCCGCGTCGGCCGCTCTCGGCGAGCGCGTCTACGAGATCGGCGGGCTCCGGGACGGCGCTCTCACGACGGAGGTGTGGAGCCTCGACGTCGAGGCTGCGGCGAGCGGGAGAGTCGTCCCTTGCCGCCACGCCCCGCTCAAGCGCGGGAGGCGCGAGCTGGCGGCGGCCGTCTCGAACGGGAAGGTGTACGCGATCGGCGGCTTCGACGGCGGCGCGCAGGCGCTCGATGTCGTCGAGGAGCTCACTCCGTGATGACATGAGCGAGAGAGGACGAACCACGAAGACACGAAGGCACGAAGTGAGCCTCTATCGTGTCTTCGTGTCTTCGTGGTTCATATCCGTTTCCGTTTCTTGACCGCCTCTCGCGGGCCGGCCATAAGAGCCGCGCGTTGATCCTCGCGAGACTCGCGCCGCTCGACCGAGCGGCTCTCACCCGGCGGCCCCCGGTGCCCCGCGGCTCGGGCCCTTCCTGATCGAATCCGAGCTCGGTCGAGGGGGCATGGGAGTCGTTTACCGGGCGTTCGACGAGAGACTCAAGCGCACGGTCGCGTTGAAGACGTTGCTCGCGGACGGGAGAGGGGACCCGAAGCGCTTCCGCGTCGAGGCGGAGGCGGCGGCGCGGCTCCGGCATCCGGCGATCGTCTCGGTCTTCGACGTGGGAGAGATCGAGGGCACGCAGTACATCTCGATGGACTTCATCGAGGGAAGCTCGCTCGAAAAGCGTCTCAAGGCGGGGAAGGACAAGCTTCCTCTCACGAAGGCCCTCGAGATCCTGAGAGACGTGGCGCGGGCCGTGGACTACGCCCACTCCCAGGGAGTCTTTCACAGGGACCTGAAGCCCCATAACGTCATGCTCGACTCCCGGGACCGGCCGTTCGTGCTCGATTTCGGCCTCGCGCGGCTCCGGGATTCGGGGGAGACGAGCCGCCTCACGAAGACGGGGGCCGCGCTCGGGACTCCGGCTTACATGCCTCCCGAGCAGGCGGGAGGAGAGGCGGGAGAGGTCGACGCGCGGAGCGACGTCTACTCCCTCGGGGCGACTCTCTACGAGGTCCTCACGGGGAAACCGCCCTTTCACGGAGCCGCGGAATACAACGTCATCATCGCGGTCCTCACGAAGGACCCGATCCCGCCGGGCTCGCTCAACGCGCGCGCGAAGGGCGACCTCGAGACGATCTGTCTCCGTTGCCTCGAGAAGGAGAAGGAGAAGCGCTACCCGAGCGCCGCGGCCTTCGCGGACGAGATCGACCGCCACCTCGCGGGAGAGCCGATCGAGGCGAGGCCGATCGGCGCTCTCGGGCGCGCTCGCCGGTGGGTGAGGCGGAACCGCGCTCTCACGGGAGCGGCCGTCGTCGTTGCGCTCGTGCTCGTGGGATCGCTGGGCTTTCTTGCACGGGAGAAGAACCGGTGGGAGAAAGACGAGCTCGAAGCGGCCCGCGCCGAGGCCGTGCGGCTCGAGAGGCGCTTCCAGGATTGGCGCTCGCAGGAAGGGGACAGGCCGATCGCGCTCGGGCTCGACGCTCTCGCCGCCGCCCTGCGTGTCCGCGCGCTCGCGCCGCAGGACCGCGGCGCCCGCGCGAGCGCCTTCGAGACGGCCTTCGCTCTCGGCGAGGTCGCGATCCGCTCGGGGCAGTGGAGCCTCGCGACGCATGCCTTCGAGCGAGCGCGAGAGCTCGGGGTGGACGAGGCCCGCGTCAAGGCCGCGCTCGCTTGCGTCGACGCGGAGCGGACGAAGCTCGAGACGGATCACCGGAAGGCGATCGAGAAGATCCTCGAGGAAGCTCGCACGGGTGCCCTCGCCGACCGGCCGGACGGATTCGACGACGCGCTCTTCGTGCTCGTGGGCCTTCGCGAGGCGCAGACGGTCAAGCTCCTCGCGGCCGAGCTCGACCGTCTCGCGCGGAAGCTCCCGAAGCTCGCCGACAACGAGGAGAGGTCGCTCCGGCTCCTCTGCCTGGGCCTCGGACGGATCGGGATCCGGGAGGGAGCCGTCCCGGCCCTCGGCGCTTACCTCGACAACGAGACGAACGAGAGGCGCGCGATCGAGGCCGGGATCGCCCTCTGCCGCCTGGGCGGCGACGCGGCCTCGGCCCACGTCGTCCGCGCGAGGCAACGGTTCGGGGTGAGCGGCGCTTTCTGGACGCAGGTGTCCCGCTTCGCGCGGAAGCTCGGGGGCACGCTCGAGGCCGAAGCGGGACCGCGGGAGCTCTCCGAGCGAGCGATCTCCCGGAGCGCGCAAGGGGACCACGACGGGGCGATCGCCGACCTCACGAAGGCGATCGATCGCGACCCCTCCTCGGCCTCGCACTGGGCGGTGCGAGGGTACTGCAAGTACTTGAAGGACGACTGGGACGGCGCGATCGCGGATTGCAGCCGGGCGCTCGAGCTGGATCCGCACGAGCTCGTCGCCTGGAACACCCGCGGGATGGCCCGCGCCGAGAAGGGCGACCCCGAGGGCGCGCTCGCGGACGTCTCGCGCGCGATCGAGCTCGATCCACGAGACTTCCGGTTCTGGACCAACCGGGGGAAGCTCAAGACACGCGCCCGGGATGCCGAGGGCGCGCTCGCGGACATCTCGCGCGCGATCGAGCTGAAGCCGGACTTCGCCGAGGCGTGGTTCATGCGCGGGGAGGCGAGGTGGCTCAAGCAAGACCAGGGCGCGATCGACGACTACTCGCGAGCGATCGAGCTCGACCCGAGGCTCGCATTCGCCTGGAACGCCCGGGGGAGCGTGAAGTTCGCGAAGCAGGACTGGGACGGCGCGATCGCGGACCTCTCGCGCGCGATCGAGATCGACCCGCGCTACTCCGGCGCCTTGGCCAACCGCGCCGCCGCGAAGTTCCTGAAGAACGACCACGACGGAGCGATCGCCGACGCGACGCGCGTCCTCGAGCTGGACCCGGCCTCCCACGATGCGGTCTTCACTCGCGGCTTCGCTCGCTTGAAGAAGGGGGAGACCGAGGGCGGGCTCTCCGACCTCGAGCGCTTCCTCGAGCTGGCTCCGAACGACGCCAGGGCCGCCTCGGCTCGCGTGGTGCTCGCGAAGCTCAAGAAGCGGTAGAGACAGATCGACCACGACGACGCGAGGCCATGAGAGAGGAGAGCTGGCGTCGTCCTCTGGTGGTTCATCCGCCATCGTCCCTGATCGCGTCCAGCTCCCTCGCAGGCCCGGCGAGAGACCCTCGAGGCCCCGCGGCGAGGCCACTCACAGCCGTCATCGAGTGACGTGATACCGTCCTTGCCCTTGCCCGACGGCCTAAGGGCAAGGCCAGGGGCGAGGGAGCATATCAAGTCATTCGGTTGCCGCCGTCACCTGATACGTTCTCTCCGTGCACGGGATCGAGGACGGCCGAGAGACGGCGCGAGCGCGCGGGACTCGCCTGGGCCTCCTCGCGCTCGCGCTCGTCGCGGCGACGGTGCTCTGGCGCTTCCCGCTCCGGGCCGAGGCGTATCTCGGAGGAGATCGCCTCGCCGACTACGCGCCCTTCCGCGAGGCGGGAAAGCCGCGCGCCAGGAACGCGCTCGACCAGGACCCCGTCCTCTGCACCTTCCCGCGAGAGGCCTCGCTCGCGAAGAGCCTTCGCGCCGGAGAGGGCGCCCCTCGCTGGGAGCCGGGGCTGGGCGCGGGAGAGCCCGCGGCTCTCGTGAACGCGACGGCGCCCGACTATCCGCCCTGGAGGCTCGCCTACCGCTTACTCCCCGCGTGGGCCGCGCACGCCTCGCTCGTCCTTTGTCACCTCGCGCTCGCGCTCTCGGGAGCGTTCCTGCTCCTGCGAGCGCGCGGGAAGCGCGCCGACGCCTCGCTCGCGGGAGCGGTCGTGTACGGGCTCACGGGGCAGCTCTCCTCGTGGCTCGAGCTCGACCTCTGGACGATCGCGGCGAGCTGGATCCCGTGGGCCCTCCTGGGAGTCGAGCTCGCGCTCGCGCGCGGGGCTCGGTGGATCGGGCTCGCCGCCCTCGCGCTCGGGGCCGCGGTCCTCGGAGGACATCTCCAGATCGCCGCCCTGGGAGTCGCGCTCGCGGTCCTCTACGCGCTCTTCGTGGCGCCCGGTCCTCTCCCGAAGCGAGCGGTCGTGGCCGTCCTCGCCGCGGGGCTCGGGCTCGCGATCGGCGCGGCGCGTCTGGTTCCCGCGCTCACCGAGCTGCGGGAGAGCACGCGCGAGAGGATCCCTTTCGAACGCTGGCACGACGAGACGGCGAGCCTCTTGCCCGCGCGGCTCTCCCTCCTCCTGGCGCCCGACCTCCTGGGCGATCCCGTCGCGGGCACGGAGATGACGAAGCGAGATGCGGGGGAGCTCCAGGCGAACCCGCAGGAGCTGCGCTTCTCCCCGGGCGTCGTCGCGCTCGCGCTCGCTCTCGCCGCGGCGACTCGCCGGAAGAACGCGGGCCTCTCCCTCCTCGCGCTGGGAGCGCTCGCGGTCGCGATGCCGACCTTTCGCGATCGCCGCGATCGCGGCGAGCGGACCGGAGCTCCAGGCTCTCGGAAGCCGTGCTTTCCTGAAGCCGCTCGCCCTCTCGCTCGCCGGCGTCGCGATGGTGTTCTCTACGAGAGAGAAGCCCGGGAGAGTCGCCCGGGCCGCGCTCCTCTCTTTGATCGTCTTCGATGCCGTCGAGGCGACGGTCCGCTGGAACCCGGCGAGCCCGCCCGAGCTCCTCTACCGGGAGACGCCCGCTCTCGGGAAGCTGAGAGAAGTCGTCGGGCGCGATCGGTTCCTCGCCGACCGCGGGGTCCCGCCGGACGTTCTCCTCCCGCTCGGCATGCGGGGGATCGGGAGCTACGGCTCGTCTCACCCGGCTCGCTTCGCGCATCTGGTCGATGCCATCGCCCCGAAGAGGAGCGGCCGCCCGAGCAACCAGTGGCTCCATGCCTGGCGGCTTCCTCCGGCCTGGCGCGACGCGCTCTCGGTGCGCGCCGTCCTCGTCGATCCGCTGGACCGCGAAGGACCGGAAGCCTGCGTCCCCGAGGGGCTCGTTCCGCTCTCCGCGGGAGAGGTCTCGATCTTCCGGAACCCGACCGCCCTCCCGCGAGCGCGCCTCTTTCCGCTCGCGAGGATCGTCGCGGCCGAGAACGAGACCGAGGCGCTCGTGCGCGTGCGAGCGCGCGACTTCGACGCGCGGACGCACGTCGTCCTCGAGCTGGGTGACTCCTTCTCGAGCTGGACGCCGGGAGATCCGCTCGAGTCGGGGCCGCTCCTCGAGGCCGCGATCGTCGAGGGGGCGGACGGCCCCGAGCGCGTCCGCGTGAGGACCGGCCACCGAGAGGGCGCCTTCCTGGTCCTCGCCGACACGTTCGCCTCCGGCTGGAGCGCCACGGTCGACGGGACGCCGGCCGAGATCTTCCCCGCGAACGTCGCCTTCCGCGCCGTCTTCGTGCCGCGAGGCGAGCACGACGTGCTGTTCTCCTACGGCCCTCCGGGGTGGCCGATCGCGCCCGCCGTCTCGGCGCTCGCGTGCGTCGCCGCTCTCGCGTGCCTCGCTCTCGGGAACGTGAGACGGCCGGGGCTTCGAGCGCGGCGCGCCGGCTGAATGGCTCATTCCATCGAACCGCTCGCAAGGACCCTTTCGCATCGGTAGTATGGGGCGCTCGCTCCGGCGCGACGGCAACGTGACGCTCCGCCGCGAGCGAACGATCCGGCTCAGGGGGACCTCTCATGGCAAAAGGCAAGGGCGGCGGCAGCATGGGCAAGGGCGGCTCCAAGGGCGACGCCGGCAAGAAGGGCGGCGGGAGCGCCAAGGGCAGCTCGAAGGGCGCATCGAAGGGCGCGAGCAAGGGAAGCAGCAAGAAGAAGGACGAGGAGGAGTAGCTCTCTCTGCGAGCGCTGGACCGGGGGCCGGCTCGAGAGAGCTGGCTCCGTCGCTGTACGGAGCTTGCAGCCGGCGCTCGCGACTGCCACGCTTCTTTCACGGGAGGCCCACCGTGCGGCGAACGCGTCTCTTGTCGTTCCTCCTGGCTCTCGCCCTCGTCCTTCCCTTGCTCGCGCGAGCGGGCGAGGTCAAGGACCTGGACGATCTCCTGAAGAAGAACAAGACGTCGATCCAGAAAGCCGCGGACGAGGCGACGAAGGCCTCTCCCGGGACCGTCGTCGCCGCGAAGCTCTTCAAGAACCTGGACGACGGCAACCCGACCTGGCGCGTCCTCGTCTTGAAGGGCGAGACCATGACCGAGGTCTACGTCGACGGCACGAGCGCGAAGGCCGTCGTGAAGGGCTCCTGGAAGGATGAGACCGAGGCCGAGAAGGCGAGGAGCCCGAAGCCCGGAGAGGGCGACTGAGCCCTCTCGAGAGAGTTGCTCTCGCGCTTCGCTCGCCATGAGCCCTCACGCTTCGCTCGCCATCGTCCTCAACAAGCCGTACGGCGTCGTCTCGCAGTTCACCGAGAAGGCCGGTCACGGCTCGCTCGCGAAGCTCATCTCTCTCCCGGGCGTCTACCCCGTGGGCCGTCTCGACCACGACAGCGAGGGCCTCCTCCTCCTCACGAACGACGGCGCGCTCGCGCACCGGCTCACGGATCCCCGGTTCGGGCACGAGCGCTCTTACTGGGCGCAGGTCGAGCGGGTCCCGGACGCCTCCGCGCTCGAGCGCCTCCGGACCGGCGTCGTGATCGAGGGGAGACGCACGCTCCCCGCGCGAGCGCGGCTCCTCGAGAGCGAGCCCGACCTGCCGCCGCGGCCCGTGCCGATCCGTTTCCGGAAGTCCGTCCCGACGGCGTGGCTCGAGCTCTCGCTGCGCGAGGGGAGGAATCGCCAGGTGAGGAAGATGACCGCCGCGGTCGGGCATCCGACTCTCCGGCTCGTGCGCGTCGCGTTCGGTCCGATCCGGCTCGGCGCGCTCGCGCCGGGCGCGTGGCGCGAGCTCACGATCGTGGAGTCGCGCGCGCTCGAGGCGCTCGCGCGCCCGCGGAGAGGACACTCCTGAGACATCGCGGGCGCTTTTACAAGAGCGCGACGGAAGGTCGTACAGACCGGTGACATGGCGCGAGGCCGGCGCAGCAAAATCCGTCACGCTGGGATCGGGAGAGGGCACTTCTCGAGGTCAGAGGATCGAAATGGCGGGGAAACCCGGTCGCTCTCTCGCTGCTCGCGCGCTGCTCTCTCTCGCCGCGCTCGTCGTCTCCGCCGGGATCGCCCGGGCGGACGTGATCTACCTGAGCTCCGGCGGGATCGTGAAGGGCACGATCGTCAAGGAGTCCGAGCGCTCGATCACGGTCAAGACCCAGGGCGGCTCTCTCTCGATCATCTCGCGTAACGACATCGAGCACATCGAGAAGGGCGAGTCGCCCCAGGCGATCTACCAGGAGCGCCTGAGGAAGATCGCTCCCGGCGACGCCGAGGGCCACTACCAGCTCGGGCTCTGGCTCAAGAACCTGAACGAGAAGGCGCTCGCCCGCGACGAGTTCAAGAAGACGATCCTCCTCGACCCCGAGCACCGCTTAGCGCGCGAAGAGCTGGGCTACGTCCACGATCGCGACGGCCGCTGGCTCCTGCCCCGGACCGAGTCGGACGACGCGGCCGCCCAGGCCGCGGCAAAGGCCGAGGAGAAGGCACCCGAGCTCAAGCTCGAGCCGAGCGGCCTCTCGCCCGAGCTCACGCAGGCGCTCGCGGCGCTCGCGGTCAGGGACCAGGCCTCCCGCGCCCAGGCGTTCGAGCGCCTCGAGAAGACGAGCGAGGAAGAGGCGGCCCGTCTCTCGGCGATCGTCCTCGGCCCCTTCTCCAAGACGCGCGAGAAGGTCGCGCAGGCCCTCGCGAAGGTCTCGGGCGGCGCGGAGACGGTCGTCGCCAAGGTCCCCTCGCAGGGCTCGAGCGACGCGGCCCTCGCGGACGAGATCAAGGCTCACCTGACGACTTACGTCGAGAAGGCCGTGCGCCCTCAGGTCGCCGCGGCCGTGCGGCAGATCGAGCACGAGGCTTGCGCCGACGCGCGCCGCGCGGGCTCGGTCCTGCGCGGATACCTCCCCGACTTCCGCTCCGAGTCCGCGCAGAAGCGCCGCGAGAAGGCTTACACGCCCTGGGCGCAGGCCAGGGACGAGGCGATCAAGACGATCTTCGACCTCAAGGTCTATCCCGACGAGAACCACGGGAAGATCGGGCAATCCATCGTCGACGAGAAGGTCGACACCGTCCGCGCGGCGTGGGCCCTCCTCGACCCGCAGCTCGCGCGAGACTCCGCGCGCTGGCTCACGGTCGCGGAGGCCGACGCGAAGAAGATGGTCGCCGCGCTCGACGACGCGCGCGCCCGTTTCGCGCTCGCGGCCGCTTGGCTCGAGGCCAAGGGAGAGAAGCCGCCCGAGCTCGAAGGTCCGCCCGCGCTCGATGAGGCGCTCGCCCGCTACCGCGCCGGGCAATTCGAGGGCGCGCTCGCCCTCGCTCCGGCGCTCGCTCCGTACGAGAAGGAGCTCCTCAAGCGCTTCCGCGACCTGCGGGCGCTCGAGTGGAACGAGGCCCTCCCGAAGGCGAAGCTCGAGCGCGGGAAGCAGCCCACGGCCGAGGAGCGGGAGCAGGTGCGCGTGACGAACGACTACCGGGTCATGATGGGCCGCGCGGCGCTCGAGATCGAGCCGCGCATCGTCGAGAGCTGCCGCGCTCACTCCCAGGAGATGACGAAGCTCGGCTACTTCGAGCACGAGTCTCCCGTGCCGGCCAACAAGACCGCCGGCGATCGGTTGAAGAACGCCGGCTACGAGGGCTCCTACGCCGAGAACATCTCGATCGCCTTCGAGGCGCCGCGGGCGACGCACCTCGCCTGGTACAACAGCGCCCCGCACCACCGGAACATCCTCGGCGCCGACTGGGTCTCCATGGGAGCGGGCAAGGACGTCCCTCACTGGACCCAGGAGTTCGGCGGCGCCCCGGGCGCCTGCAAGCGGTAACGCGCCCACCGTCGCCTCGCCTTTTCGTTCGGGCGAGCGCGCTCGCGGCGCGTGGTATCCTGCTCCCCGTAGCCTCATGGACGCGGCTCCGGGAGCTCTATCTCGATGGACCGGGATCGGATCGCGGAGCTGCAAGAGGAGCTCGTCCGCGAGCGCTCCATGGAGGCGCTCGAGCGGCTCACGGGGACCACGCAGGACCGCGTTCTCACCGCGCTCATCGAGGCCGCGGGCGAGATCATCGACGCCGAGACGCCGCAGGACGAGGACGACACGATCCTCGAGGAGATCCAGACCCACCTCGTGAAGTGCGCGGAGACCGGACCGCTCGTCGACGCGCTCGAGTCGAAGAACGCGAGCATCCGCGAGTTCGCGCTCGGGTGCCTGGGAGAGATGGGCGACGTCTCGGTCGCCGAGCACATGATCGCTCGCCTCGAGGACGAGGAGCCCTCGGTGCGCGAGGCCGCCTCCGAGCATCTCTCGCTCCTCACGGACCACGACTACGGCGTTGACCCGGCCGCCTGGCGACGCTGGCTCGAGACCCAGGCGGACCTGACGAAGCAGCGCGAGGCCGACGAGCGCGAGGAGTCGCGCCAGCGCGCGAAGGCCAAGACGAAGGTCCTCGATGTGCCCGAGGGCGCCATCGACGAGGCCGACGAGGAGGGCGGCGACGGCGAGCGCCCGCGCCGGCCCGCGAGCGAGGAAGACGACGACGACGTCGACGACGACCGCGAGCCCGCCTCGCTCGACCAGGACGAGGACGGGGAGTAGATGACAGGGCGTCCTTCAGCATGGTTGCGACTCGCGACCATGAACGCTCGGCGCGGTGTCGGGAACGCGAAGACGCGAAGATGTGAAGACGCGAAGGGCTCGGCCGCCGACACCGCGCTCCTTCTCCAGGACGTTTCTTAGCGCCTTCGCGCCTTCGCGCCTTCGTGTTCTCTCGCGGGTCGGGGCGGGAGACGTGCTGAATCGCGCTCTTTCATTTGGCAGCATTAGAGCCTGTCGAGAAACGGCAACCAGCCACGGAGAGGACGGAGGACACGGAGAAAGCGCGTTCTCTCTTCGGTCCTCCGTGACCTCTGCACTACTAACAATCCAATTCTTCTCGCGGAGAGAAGAAGTCATCTTCGTCCGCCACGCCCCAAGGCGTGGCATTTGGTTCGGGCGGAAGCCGAGGCCGGTGATTTTCACCGCGGCTCGCTGCCGCTCGCCTGGGGCTCAACGTGGTTCTCAAGCGGGCTGCTCGGGGACCACTCCTCCTGGGGAACTCGTGACTTCCGACGGTCGTATTGGAATAATGAGCCGAACATTTGCATGGAGGTGACCGTGTTCCGACCTCTCTCGAAGACCCTCCTCCTCGTGGCGTTGACGACGGGCTTCGTCACGGCGCTCTCTCTCCCGCTCTCCGCGGACGACAAGCCGTCGACGGCGACTCCCAAGGTCGATCCCAAGGAGGAGCAGAAGCAGAAGGACATCAAGAAGGCGCGAGAGGAGATCGACAAGGAGTGGAAGGCCAAGAAGGCCGATCCGACCGATGCCTTGACCTTCTTCCAGACCCTCGTCGACGCCGAGCAGCTCGACGTGCAGACGGCGAAGGACTTCTACAAGAAGGTCATGGCGAAGAAGATCCCCATCGACCAGGCGCGCGCGGGCATCAACACGGTCTACGTCACCTGCATCGACAAGAAGACGCAGAAGTACGACCCCAAGAAGTTCGTGACCGACTTCGCGAAATGGATCAACGACTGGAAGCCGCCCAAGGAAGAAAAGCCGGCCGACAAGAAGTAACTCTCGCCGGCGAAGCGGTGCCCGCGCCTCTTCCGCGCGGGCACTTTCGTTTCCGGGGCCCGTGTCCCGCTGTTAGAATCCCGCCCTTCGAAACCCGAGGAGAGCCATGAGCCCCGATACTCCCGAGACGCCCGAACCGCAGGCGCCTGCCACGCCCCCCGAGGCCGCCCCGCCGGCCGCGACGCCCCCCGCCGCCGAGGCCGCTCCTCCCGCGCCTCCCGCCGAAGGCGGCGAGCCCGCTACGGCGGAGGCACCGAAGGAGCCGCCCAAGCCCGAGGTCGAGTTCCCCGAGGACGCGAAGAAGGGCCGCGTCGCCGTCTGGAACGCGGGCAACAAGCAGGGCGAGATCCGCCCCGACGATGGCACGATCAACGTCCGCTTCCACGTGAAGCAGGTCGTGAACCCCGCCCCCGAGCCCAAAGAGGGCGACAAGGTCGCCTACAAGGCTCCCGAGGCCACGAAGACGGCGAAGGGCAAGGAGCTGAACCCGCAGGCGACCGAGATCTGGGTCATCGAGCGGGCTCCTTCTCGCCCGAAGACGCAGCAGCTCGAGTTCGCGGGGAAGGTCCGCGGGCGTCCGGAGTGGACTTCTCCCGGCGGCCCCGGCGACCGCGGAGGCCGAGGCCGCGGCGGGCCGGGCG
>JACQDU010000196.1 GCA_016200955.1 bacterium | reverse complement strand
GCCCGAGCCCGCGCGCACGGACCCGCGGCGCTCCGTGCCACAGGCGGGGAAGCCCGGGCTCGAGCTCCTCGCTCGCGTGGGCACGTGCGATCCCGGGAGCCTCTCCGCGTACGAGGCCTCGGGCGGCTATGCCGCGCTCGAGCGAGCGCTCGAGCTGGGACCCGAGAGCGTGCGGAACGAGGTCCTCGCGTCGAAGCTCCTCGGGAGAGGAGGCGCCGCGTTCTCCGCCGGGAGGAAGTGGGCCGCGGTCGCCGGACAGAAAGCTCGCCCTCACCTCCTCGTCTGCAACGCGGACGAGTCGGAGCCGGGGACCTTCAAGGACCGGATCCTCCTCGAGGAAGATCCGTTCGCGGTGATCGAGGGCATGACGATCGCGGCGCTCGCGACGGGGTGCGAGAAGGGCTACGTCTACCTGCGCGCCGAGTATCCCGAGGCGGCCGCGCGGCTCGAGGCGGCGCTCGAGGCGGCTCGGCGCGGCGGTCGGCTCGGCTCGCGGATCCTTGGGAGCGAGCTCGCGTTCGACGTCGAGGTCCGTCGCGGAGCCGCGGCTTACATCTGCGGCGAGGAGACGGCGCTCTTCGCGTCGATCGAGGGCCACCGGGGCGAGCCTCGCTCGAAGCCGCCGTTCCCGGTCGAGGTCGGCCTGTTCGGGAAGCCGACCGTGATCAACAACGTCGAGACGTTCGCGAACGTCCCGATCATAGTGAGAAAAGGCGGCGCCGCGTTCGCGAAGATCGGGACTCCCGAGTCTTCGGGGACGAAGCTCTTCTGCGTCTCCGGCCACGTCGAGCGGCCCGGCCTCTACGAGGTGACGTTCGGGGCGACGCTCGGCGAGCTCATCGCTCTCGCGGGCGGCACGACCGGAGGGCGAGCGCTCAAGGCGGTGCTCCTCGGAGGAGCGGCGGGGACGTTCGTGGGGCCCGACCGGCTCACGATGCCGCTCACGTTCGAGGGGACTCGCGCGGCGCAGGCGACGCTGGGGTCGGGCGTCGTCGCCGTGTTTGACGAGACGACGGACCTGGAAGACCTTCTCCTCCGGATCGCCGCTTTCTTCCGCGCCGAGTCGTGCGGCCAGTGCGTGCCTTGCCGCGTCGGCACGGTGAGGCAAGAAGAGCTCCTCCACCGCCTCGCGAGCGGAAAGACGCTCGGCTCGAGCGAGGACGAGCGAGCGCTCCAGACGGAGCTGGCCGCGGTCATGCGCGACGCCTCGATCTGTGGGCTCGGCCAGACGGCGTCTTCCGCGATCTCGTCCGCGATCGCGGGCTTCCCCGTCTTCTCCCGGAAAGCAGGCCGCCCATGAGCAGCCCGACCGGACTCTGGTACGAGCCGCCGCCGCCGCCGAGCCGTCCGCCCGAAGCTCCCGCGGACGAGCCTCGAGCGAGCGTGGCGATCACGATCGACGGGAAGCCGGTCGAGACGCGCTCGGGCACGACGATCCTCGAGGCGTGCCGGGCGAGCGGGATCGACGTGCCGACGCTCTGTTACCTGGAGACGCTCGAGCCGGCGAACGCGTGCCGCCTCTGCGTGGTCGAGCTCGAGGGAGCGCGGACGCTCGTCCCTTCGTGCTCGCGCAAGGTCGAGCCGGGCATGAAGGTCGGGACCGATTCGGCTCGAGTGCAGCTGAGCCGCAGGCTCGTGCTCGAGCTGCTCGGGTCGTCGGTGGACCTCTCGCTCGCGGAGACGCTGAAGCCCGCGATCGCGCGCTATGGCGCGAAGCCCGAGCGCTTCGGCGTCGCGCCCCGTGAGACGACCGTGAAGGTCGACAACGACCTCTACGTGCGCGACTACTCGAAGTGCGTCCTGTGCTATCGGTGCGTCCAGGCGTGCGGCGAGGACGCGCAGAACACGTTCGCGATCGGCGTCGCCGGGAGAGGCCACGGCGCCACGATCTCGACCGAGCACGACGTCCCGCTCCCCGAGTCCGCGTGCGTCTATTGCGGGAACTGCATCGCCGTCTGCCCGACCGGCGCTCTCATGCCGCGGAGCGAGCACGAGCTCAGGAAGACCGGCGCGTGGAACGAGAGCGCGCAGACGACGACGAAGACGGTCTGTCCTTACTGCGGCGTGGGGTGCCCGCTCGAGCTGCACGTCCAGGACGAGCGCATCGTGAAGGTGACGTCGCCTCTCGACAGCTCGATCACGCACGGGAACCTGTGCATCAAGGGACGCTTCGGCTTCGAGTTCGTGCAGCTCACGAAGAAGCCGGCCAAGGACGCTCCTCGAGCTTGAGCGAGCCCAGGGCGCGCTCGAGCCATTTCGCGCTCTCGGGGATCTTGCTCGCGGCGGTCTTCCTCGGAGCTTACTTCCTGGCCGCGACCACGGTCGGCTTCCACGGGCCCGAGGCGCCCTGGGAGGCTTACGGCGAGACGCCCGTCCCGGGCCCGGTCCGACAGCCTCTCTGTTTCTGGACGGACCTCGCGTTCGTGATCGCGGGAGTCGCCGCGCTGCGACGACTAGACCGGGCGAGCCGGGCGGGCGAGCCGCCCGCGAATCCCATGAGCGCTCCCTCGTCCTTCTCGGTGGCGCTCGGGCTGATCGTCGTCTGGATGGGCCCGGCGAGCATGCTCGAGCACGGGACTCTCACGGAGACGTGGGGCTGGTTCGACGCGAGCTCGATCCACTGGTTCTCGCTGTTCATAGCCGGGTACCTGCTCCTGCGCGCGATCCCGGGGGCTGCCTCGTCTCGCTCGGGGCGCGCGACGTTCTGGGCGAGCGAGGCGACGGCGTGGCTCGTCCTGGGGGCGTGGACCTGGCGCGACGCGAGCGTGCGGATCGAGGTCTCGAAGGCGACGCTCGCGCTCATGGGGAGCGCGACGGTCGCCTCGCTCCTCCTCGGTCGATTCGTTGGCCTCCGCTTCGCGAGAGGAGCGTGGCGGTGGTTCCTGGCCCTCGCGCTCGCGTTCGCGGCGGGCGTCGGGTTCCTGATCGCAGGCGCGAGAGGAGGAGCGCTGGCGCCCTGGGGTCACGGAGCGTGGCACCTGTGCTGCGGCGCCGCGACGTTCTTCGTGGCCGGGTTCCTCGGGTCGGAGGCGCCGAGGACGTCGGCGAAGTCCTCGAGCGAGGGGAGCGTGCCCGTGAGCTTCTCCCAGTAGGAGTCGGTCACCGCGCGATCGTACTTCTCGGGGAAGCCCGCTCTCGTCGCCGTCACCTGGAGACCCAGGTGCATGAGCTCGCGCCCGTGCGGGAAGCGGAGGAGCACGTTGGCGACCGCGAGGTGCCGCGCGTGGTTCATGCGCGGGAGGCGGCCAGCCAGGAAGAGGTCGACGATCGCGTCGAAGCGGCTCAGGTCTTCCATGGATCTCTCCGGAAACGAAGCGGCCGCCCCGGACGGGCGGCCTGGTCACGAAAGAAAACCGCCCGGATCCCTCCGGGCGGCTCACACGAGAATGGCCGGGCGCGCCTCTCGCGTCAAGAGCGGCCCGCGGTCAGCTCCCGCTCAGGGCTCCTCGCCAGAACTCGTAGGTCCGGCGCCCGATCTCGCGGCGGTCGCGCTCGTCCAGGCTCTCGAGCGCGGCGAGGAACGCCCGCGCGTGATCTCGGAGCCCGAGAGTCGCGAGGCAGTCGAGGATCCGCGTGATCCGGAGCAGGTTGTGGTCTCCGGCGGAGAGCCAGCTCTCGCGCCGCTCCTCCCAGCTCTCGGCGTGGACGACCTCGGGTCGCCCGTCTCGCTCGCGGAGGTCGAGGCCGTAGAAGCGGAGCATGCGAGCGAACGCGCCGAGGAGGCGCCGGCGCAGCTCCGCGTCTTCCTGGAAGGCCGCGACCGAGGCGGGTCCGAGGACGGGAGCGCTCGGGTGGAACTCGCTCCGCTTCCGGGTGGGGAAGACCCACTGGATGTAGTCGTGAGCTTCTTCGAGGAGGTCGTCGTCCCACCCGAGGATCTCCGAGAGGGTCCGCCCAGAGGCATCGGGTCCGCCCCGGAAGAACGCGAGGATCGCGTCGGCGGCATCGACCACGAGGGCAGTGTAGCGCGGTCCGTACGCGACTCGCTCGCGTGGCCGTGAGGGCTCTCGAAGGCGTGGTATCCTCGGTTCGTCGTTCTTCTCAGGGGACGTAGCTCAGCTGGGAGAGCGCCAGCTTTGCAAGCTGGATGCCACGGGTTCGAGTCCCGTCGTCTCCAATCGATCCTCGAACGAGCAGCGACCGCCGCTCGCGCGACTACCGGCGCAGCCGGTCCATGAGAGACCGTGCCGCTCCGAAGAAGCCCTCCTTCCGTGAGCTCTCGACGAGAAACGCCTCCCCGAGCACTCGAGCGAGCGTCTCGAGGTCCACCTCCGAGTGCCGGAAGTCGCACGCGATCGCGAGTGTCCGCTCCGAGACAGCTCGAGCCTCCGCGTCCGCCTCGCGCCCGAGAGGCCAGAGCACGCTCGGGAAGACTCGCCGCCTCACGAGCCAGGCCGCCACGCGATCTCGCCGCGCAAGCGAACCGAGGTCGAGCACGAGAGCGAAGGGCCGCGCTCCTCCCGGCAGCGTGAGCGGAGGCAGCCACTCTCGCGGGAAGGGGGGCGACGCCACGACGCGCTCGTAGGAGCGGAGCCGCGCTTCCCCGAGGAGAGCGGGCGAGATCCGCTCGAGGAGGGCCGCCGACTCCTCGGTCGGGCGGGAAGGAGCGCCGCGCCCGATCCTCTCCTCGCCGAGCGTGAGGAAGCGACGCGGCTCGCTCGGGCCCGTGCCGGCGAGGTGCATCCTCTTCCCGACCATGCCCCGCCGCTTGAGCTCGGCGGCCGTCTCGTGCTCGGCCGTCGTCGCGAGAGGAGCCGGCGCCGGCTCTCCCGAAGGCTTCCAGAGCATCGCGCCGTCGGGTACGGGAGTCGTCTTCCTGAGAGACGCGAACGCGAAGTCGGCGCGGCTCGCGCGAGCCCACGGCCCCGCGGGATCGTGCGTGTGGTCCTCGATCACCGCTCCGCCGCACGCGAGCGCTCGCTCGCTCTCCTCAGCCCCGCGCCAGCCGAAGGTGTTCACGCGGAGGAGGACCTCCCCGCGCTCGAGCTTTCTCCCGGGAAGCCCCGCGGGGCGAGCGAGCGGGTGGTCCGCGTAGGTCTCGACCGGCCACCCGGCCGCGAGGACGGCCTCGCGCACCTCGCGGCACAGGTAAGACGGGAGGAGCACGCGCTTCCAGCCCGACGCCCGGCCGGCCTCGAGCGCTCCCAGGAGAGCGGCGCGGCCCGATCCCCAGAGCGTCGCTCCGCTCGCGAGCGAGCGCGCGCCGTCTCCCAGGACCTTCGAGAGCTCGTCCTCCCTGAGCCAGGGGAAGTCGCCGCCGTGCTCCCATAGGTCCGGGCTCACTTTCCCTTCTCGAGCTCCTCGAGCTGGGCGCGAGCGCCCTCCGCGTCGGTGTCGTCGGGCGCCAGCTCGAGGAAGTGCCGGAGGTCGGCGATCGCGCCCACGCGCTCTCCCTTCTCGGCCCTCGCTTTCCCGCGCACCTTCCAGCACAAGGGGAGCTTCGGGTCGAGCTCGACCGCGCGCTCGGCGTCGGCGAGCGCGGACGCGAGGTCGCCCCTGAGGAGATGCGCCGCGCCTCGCGTGGCCCACGACCCGCCTTCCCTCGGCGCCACCGCGATCGCGCGCGTGGCGTCCTCGATCGCGCCCTGGGCGTCCGAGAGCGAGAGGCGCGACTGGGCGCGCATGCCCCACGCGAGCCCGTTCGTGGGATCGATCTCGATCGCGTGACCCAGGTCCTCGATCGATGCCTCGAAGCCTCCCGTCCTGTAACGGGCGACGCCCCGGAAGAGCCAGGCGTTCCGGTCGCGCGGATCCAGCTCGATCGCGCGGCCAGCGTCGGCGATCACGCCATCGAAGTCGTTCCTCACGTAGCGCACGCTGGCGCGCGCGGACCAGCAGCGGGCCAGGCCCGGCTCGAGCTCGACCGCCCGGTTCGCGTCCGCCAGCGCGCCGTCCAGGTTTGCCATGCGCTGGCGCGCGCGCCCGCGGGTCGTGAACGGCATCGACTCGGCGGGAGAGAGCTCGATCGCGCGGGTCGCGTCCGCCTCGGCTCCCAAGAAGTCGCGCGTGCTCAGGCGAATCGCCGCGCGGCTCGTCCAGCCCGCCCCGCAGTTCGGGTCCAGCTCGATCGCGCGGGCCGCATCTTCCAGGGCTCCCCTGGCGTCGTTCTCCTGGAGGCGCAGGTCGGCGCGCTCGGCCCACCAGGTCGGCTGGGTCGGGTCGACCTCGATCGCGCGGGTCAGGTCCACGATCGCCTTCGCGCGCTCGCCGCGGCCGGCGAGGATCCGCGAGCGCTGGCGCCAGGCGTTCGCGTTCCTGGGCGCCACCTCGACGCACCTCGAGAGGTCCGCGAGCGCTCCCTCGCCGTCGCGGCGCGCGAGCCTCGCCATGCCTCGCCCGAACAGGGCGACCTCGAGCCTCGGGTCGAGCTCGAGCGCTCTCGTGAGGTCGGCGATCCCTCTCTCCTCGTCGAACGTCCGCGCGCGCACGAGGCCGCGGAGCGCCCACGCGGGCGCGAGGCGCGGCCACGTCTCGATCGCCTTGTCCATCTCCTTGAGCACCATCGCCGTGTCGCGCGAGTTGATCGTCGTGCTGCCCTGGATCGCGAGGAATCGCTTCGCCGTGTCCTCGCACTTCCACGCCATGTTCCGCTCGGCCTCGCTCGGCGGCGGAGGTATCTCGGTCCTCGTCGGCGTCTTCTCCTCGCGCTTCTCTCCCCTGTCGTCTTTCTTGAGAGGAGGAGAAGCTCGAGAGAGCTCGCCGTCGTGCGAGCTCATTGCGACCATGACGACGACCGCGATGCCGGCGCTCATGAGTAGGAGAACGGAAGCGACGACGATCCTCGCGCGGGTCGACCTCCTGGTCTCGCGCCCGCGCGCGAGGGCCTCGAGCTCGGCCGCAACCTCGCGCGCGCTCGCGGGACGGTCCGCCGGCTTCTTCGCGAGGAGGCGGAGGACGAGCCGGTCGAGCTCGGGCGGCACCTCGGGCGTGGCGGCGGAGGGCGGCCGCGGGCGCTCCGTGAGGTGGCTCTTCAGGAGAGCGTACCCCTGTCCCTCGAACGGCGGCCTCCCCGTGAGGAGAGCGTGGAGCGTCGCTCCCAGGCCGTAGAGATCGGCGCTCGCTCCGACCGTCCCGTTCCCGTTCGCCTGCTCGGGAGAGACGTAAGCGAGCGTCCCCACGACCTCTCCCGTCCGCGTGAGCGCGCGAGAGACGGCGAGCGAGACGGAGTCCACTCCGACGAGGCCCAGGTCCGAGAGCTTGGGCTCTCCTGCCCGGGAGAGGAGCACGTTCTCGGGCTTCACGTCTCTGTGGACGAAGCTCGCCCCGTGGATCGCGCCGAGCCCGCGCGCGATCCCGGCTCCGAGAGCGCACGCCTCGCGCCACGGGAGCGGCCCGCGCACTCTCAGGAGGTCCCGGAGCGTCCCTCCCGTGACGAGCTCGAACACGAGGAAGGCCGTGCCCGCGTCCTCGCCCGTCTCGAGGAGCGCCGCGACGTTCGGGTGAGCGATGGCCGCCGCCGCGAGCCCCTCGCGCCGGAAGCGCTCGAGGAACGCCTCGTCCTTCGAGAGCGCGGGCGAGAGGACCTTGATCGCCACGCGCTCGCCGCGCCTCGGGTCGAGAGCGGCGTAGACCGCTCCCATGCCGCCACTGCCCAGGGGCTCGACGATCTGGAAGCGTCCGAGCATCGCGCCGGGTGCGTACGAGCCGAGCATGACCCTCGGTCATGAGCATAACCGGAGCGCCGGACGGGCCGCTCCCTCACCTCGCCGAGCGAGCCGCCTCGGTCGCGGCGGCGACCTGGGCGCGGACGTCCTCCGTGCGGAACGGCTTCTGGAGGAGAGTCGCCCGGAGCCGCGCGAGGGCCTCGGGCGTCGCGCTCGCCGCCCAGCCGCTCACGAGGACGATCCCCACGTCGGGGTCGTGCTCGCGGAGCTCGCCCGCGAGAGCGAGGCCCGACATTCCGGGCATGGCGACGTCCGTCACGAGGAGGTCGATCGGCTCGCTCCCCGAGCGGACGAGCGCGAGGGCCTCCTCCCCCGACGCCGCCGTCCGCACGGAGTGGCCCTCCGCGGAGAGCACGTCCGAGAGGAGCGCTCGCACGCGGGCGTCGTCGTCGACGACGAGCACCCTCCGGGGCAGGGTCGCGCGCGGCGCCTCGCCCGGAGGAGGCGTGCTCTCGCTGGCGAGAGGGAGCGTCACGCGCACGAGCGTCCCGCGATCGGGAGAGGAGCGCGCGTCGATGCGCCCTCCGTGGCCCTCGACGATCGCCGCGCAGATGCTGAGGCCGAGGCCCGTGCCTCTCTCGCCCTTCGTCGTGAAGAACGGCTCGAACGCGTGGCTCAGGACTTCATCCGTCATCCCGTGCCCGTCGTCCTCGACGTGAGCGACCGCCTCGCGCGCGGTCGCCGCGATCGAGCATCGGATCTTCCCGCCGCCCGGGAGAGCGTCGACGGCGTTCAAGATGAGGTTCGTGAAGACCTCTCCCAGCTCCGTCGCCGAGCCGAGGATCGAGACGGGAGAGCCCGGGTCGGTGAGCTCGAGCTGCACGTTCCCGTCCCGCGACCACCGGGAGCGCGTGAGCTCGACCGCATCGCGGACGACCTTCACGAGGTCGACCTGGAAGCGGTCGGAGCGCTTGTGGCTCTTCCGCGAGATGCGCGTGAGACGTCCGACGACGAGGGACGCGTCGCGTGCGGCCTGCGCGATCACGTCCGCGTTCCGCCGCGCCTCGGGATCGCCCGTGCTCTCGGCGATCACCTCGGCTCTCCCGAGCACCGCGGCGAGCGTGTTGTTGAGGTCGTGCGCGACGCTCGCCGCGAGCTCGCCCACGACCCGGAGCTTCTCGGTCCTCTCCGCG
>JACQDU010000188.1 GCA_016200955.1 bacterium | reverse complement strand
GCGCGCAAGGTCGCCGGCGCGATCCCCGTCGACCACGTCGTCGTGGACCTGACCGCTCCCCGCGAGCGAGCGCACGTGCTGCATGGCCTCGCGTCTCCCGTCGTTCCCCGCCGAGGTCGAGTCGAGGACGCGGAACCACGCCGCGAGCGCGTCTTCGTGAGAGCCCTTCTTCTCGAGGGCGAGCGCGGCCTCGCGCTGAGCTCTCGCGTCGAACTGGCGCGTGTCGTCGTCGGGAGACACGCCGTCTTGGAGCGGCTCGAGCGAGGTCCCCCGGAGGCCCGGGTCGATCGGCTTCGCGCGATCGCCCGAGGTCGGAGCCTGGTTCGTGACGACCTTCGCTCCCTCGCGCTCGCCGGAGAAGGCGAGGAGAAGCCCCGACGCGAGCACGAGAGCGAGCGAGACTGCCGCCGCGATCCCGAGCGCGCGCCCGTTAGCTCCCCTCCCTTGCTCGGAGAGCGCCCGCGCGAGCGCGGCGCCGTCCTGGTAACGAGAGCCCGGGTTCTTCGCGAGCGAGCGGTCGACCACGCGAGCGAGCCAGGCCGGCGTCTCGGGCCTGAGCTCGCGGATCGGAGTCGCGGGCTGGTTCGCGACTCGCGTCAGGAGAGCGACGACGTTCTCTCCCAGGAAGGCCTGGCGGCCGGCGAGGCACTCGTAGAGGATCGCTCCGATCGCGAAGACGTCCGTCGGCGCTCCCGCGGAGCGCGCGTCGCTCATTTGCTCGGGGCCCATGTAGCCCGCGGTCCCGCGGATCTCGCCCTCGCGCGAGAACGACACGGAGAGCGTCCCGCCCGGAGCGTCTTTCAGGAAGTGCTTCGCGAGGCCGAGGTCCGCGATGAGAGGATGGCCGTCGTCGGTATAGAGGACGTTCTCGGGCTTCAAGTCGCGGTGGACGATCCCTCGCTCGTGCGCTCTCCCGGCGGCGGCGGCGAGCGCGCGCGCGAGCGAGACGGCGTCGTCGACCCCGAGGAGCCCTCGCGCGAAGCGGTCTCGCAGCGTCCCTCCTCCGACGAAGGGCATGACGAGGAAGGCTCCCTGCGGCGCCTCGCCCGCGTCCAGGAGAGGGACGAAGCCCTCGCTCTCGCCAAGCTCCGAGAGGAGCCGCCTCTCCCGCTCGAAGCGCGCGAGCGCGTCTCTCCGGTCCACGCGCACGACCTTGATCGCCACGTCTTGCCCGGTCGGGCCGCGCGCCCGGAAGACGACGCCCGCGGCTCCGCGACCGATCTCGGAGAGGAGCTCGTACGGCCCCAGCTTCATCCCGCGACCTCGCCCGGCATTCTAGGCGCATCTCCCAGGACCAGCGCGACGAGGAAGAACGCGCCGGGCGCCTCCTGGAGGATCAGGCGGAACTCCGAGAACTTCATGTGAGCCACCCAGCCGAGCTGGTTCGGCCCCCAGACGGAATAGATGTAAGCGAACGAGAACAGCGCGAGCGGGACGGCGGCGCTCGCGAAGACGTAGAGCCGCGGCGCGATCTCCTTCCGGGTCGCGAAGACCAGGGCTCCCGCGATCACGAAGAGGTGCCAGAGGAGCCCCCAGTGGTCGAGGCACGTGTGAGGAGAAGGCGGCGGGTCGCGCCAGAAGAGCTGGCGGAGCGTGATCTCGCTCGCCTCCGGCAAGCGATGGATGAGCGCGCGCGTCGTCTCGAGCATCACCGGGTGGAAGTCGTTCCCCGGCACATCGAGCGCTCGCAGGAGCACGATCCACGGCCCGACCACCACCAGCGCGCTCGCGGAGAGGGGCAGCCACGCTCGCCACCACGGCTCCGCGGCGCGCGTCTCCCCGTGCGGCTTCCTCGACAGGAGAGGAACCAGGAGGAGCGCGACCGCCTGGACTCCCAGGAAGACGAAGCCCTCGCGCTTGGTCCACGCGCAGACCGCCGCGAGGAGCGACGCGATCACGAGGTCGCGGCGGTTTCCTTCGCGGAAGAAGCGGTGCATGTGAGCCACGCTCCCGAACCACGCGAGCGCGAGCGCCAGGTCCGCCTCGGCCTGCGGCGCTCGCTCGACGAGACCCGGGAGGGATCCCAGGAGCCCGGCGAACAGGATCGCGACGGGCCTCGATCGCGCGCGGCTCACGGTCGAGTAGAAGAGGAGGAGGAGCGCCGCGAAGAATCCGGGCGCGAGCGCCTTCGCGAGGACGAGGCTCGCCTCTCCTCGCAGGAAGAAGAAGAACGCCTCGTCGAGCGGCAGGAGGAGCGGGTAGTCGAGGTGGCTCCACTGCCGCGAGAGGTCCTGGAAGTGAGAGAGCGGCATGCCGCCCGAGACGAACGCGAGCTTCGCCTTGAGCGCGTAGATCGCCACGCCGTCCACGCTCAGGTCGGACGAGAGCGACGCCGCGACCGACGCCGCGATCTCCGCTCCCAGGACGAGCGCCGCGAGCGCCGACCACCGGTCGAGCGAGCGCGCGAACGCCTTCGCGCGAGCCGGGAGAGCGCGCGCCCACGGGAGCCACTCGCGCGGGCTCCTCTGGGCGGCGACGAGAGCGAGCGAGGGCGCGAGCACGAACGCGGCGCCCACTCTCCCGGGCACGAGGAGCGAGGCCCAGAACAGGAGGAGCGAGACCGCGCCCGCGCCGAGGGAGAACGCGAGAGCGAGCCTCCCGCAGGCGTCCTCTCGCTCGCCTCCCTCGCGCGGCAAGAGGAGCCTCGCGACGGAGTCTCCGAGCGCGAGGATCACGGCGTATCCGAGGAGCGCCGCCGCGAGGTCGCGCACGATCAGGCGCTCACGGAGAGGAGAGCTCGATCAGGTAACGAGAGCTCGCCTCGTCGTATTGCTGGACGCTCGTCCGACGGGCGAGGGCCGGCAAGAGGAGCGCGGGCGGGATCCCATCGATGATGACGTGAGAGATCCGGTTCGCGGCGATCGCTCTCTCCAGCACGTCTCGATCGAGCGGCGTCCAGACGTAGAAGTCGACGGGCGAGATCGGCGCCGACGGAGAGCCCAGGAGAACGCGCCGCGGGTAGAGCGTGTAGGACGCGCGGCAATACTTCCACCCGTCGCCGCGGCCCTTGTCCGTGAAGAAGAGCACCGTCGCGCTCTCCGGCAGGCGAGCGCGCGCCCACTCGAGGAACGCCTGGTGGTCGTCCTCGTAGAAGGTGAAGACCTTCCCGCGCTCCGCCGCTCGCGCGAAGCTCGAGATCGCCGCGGCGTCGAGCGAGACCGTGCGAGGGAGCGTCGTCCCGGCTTGCGCCGCGAGCGCCCCTCCGAGGAGGACGAGGGCGGCGAGCCCCGAGACGTTCTTCTTCTCTCCCAAGACGGCCGTCTCCTCCGGCGCGCGAGGATAGTCGGGCCTCGCGCGAGCCACAACGAGCGTTCGTCAAGTTCCTCGCCGGGACGAACGGCAGATCGCGCGCTAGACTTCCTCGCATGACCCGAAGGCTCGTGAGGAGAGCGAAAGTCGCGCTCGCCGTCTCCCTGTTCCTCGCGGGAGTGATCGCGACTCTCTACCTGACCGACGGCACGCCCCTGAACTTCCTCCTCGGAAACCACGAGAAGCGTCTCAAGAAGACCGAGGAGCGCGCGACCGCGCTCGAGCAGCGAGCGACCAAGGACGAGGAGCGCCTCGACGACCACGAAGCGCGCCTCAAGAGCCTCGAGAAGTCGCGCGAGGAGCAGAAGCTCGAGCTCGCCGCGACGAAGGCCGAGCTCGCGAAGACGCTCGAGCGCACCGCCGTGACCGAGAAGCGGCTCGCCGAGCTCGAGCGCCGTCTCGACTCGGGCGACGCCGAGCGCGCGAGGCTCCAGGACGAGGTCGCCAAGCTGCGAGAGGACCTGAAGGCGCTCGAGGCGGACCGAGCGCGGCGAGAGAAGGACGTGCTCAAGCGGCTCGACGTCCTCGAGAAGCTGAACGAGGGCAAGCTCCAGCGCTGACAGCCGCCGTTGTCAGGAGCGCCTCTCTTTGGCAAGGTAGGCACGGGAGACGCCCTTGCAGTTCCGCCTCACCCACCTCTCGGGCGGCCACGCGAACCAGATCGACGTGGTCGGCGGCACCCCGATCCTCCTCGGGCGAGACGACGTCTGCCACGTGCGGATCCACCGCGAGAAGGACCTCGTCGTCTCGAGCCAGCACGCCCAGATCGACGAGGCCGAGGGCGGCGGCTTCCAGATCGCGAACCTGAGCCGGAACCCGACACCGAGGAGCGGCCGATCATTGCCTTGCAGGAGCTCGCATCGAAGAGAGCTTCTTCTCCCGGCGACACGAAGAACATCGTCATGATCGCGATCATGGTGCTCGTCGTGACGGCGGCCCTGCTCTTCGTGCTCTTCCGGAAATGAGCGAAGCGAATCGAGCGAGGCCCGAAGGGCATCGCTCGCCCGCAGGGGGAGCTCGCGCGCGGCGCGGCGCGAAGCGCCGCGCTGCGGACTGCGAGCGGGGGGCGCGTGAGCCCCCCGACGGGTGCAAGGAGGAGCCCGAGATCCGGCTCGATCGCGACGGCCAGTTCTTCTTCCGCGGCGCTCCGTGCGTGAGGCGCGAGATCACGGACGTGTTCTTCGAGAAGCTCGAGGAAGACGGAGCGGGCGGCTACCGGATCCGGCTCGGGTCCGACCTCGCTCCCGTGGCCGTCGAGGAAGCGCCGCTGCGCGTCTGGAACTTGATGAGAGAAGACGGGCGGATCGTCCTCGTCCTCGACGGCGGTCTCACCGACGAGCTCGACCGGGAGACGCTGCGCTTCGAGGGAGACGTCCCCTGGTGCCGCGCGCGCGGGCTCCCCGCGCGCTTCACGCCGACGGCGGCCCTTTCGCTCGCGACGAGCTTCCCCGAGCTCCTGCCCCCAGGAAGCGCTCCGTGATCCGGCAGAGCTCGACGAGGCCGGAGCGGAAGGTGTGGTCCGCCTCGCGGATCGTCTCGACACGGACGCGCGGGTGCACGGCCTCCGCGAGCGCGCGCTCGCGCGCGGGATCGGCGAGAGCGTCCTCGCTCCCGACGACGACGACGATCGGGACCGACACGCTCGCGTAGTCGGGCAAGGCGAGGCTCGCTCGAGGCGGGGCCACGAGGAGGACGCGGTCGATCCGGGGCTCCCTCGCCGCGAGGAGGAGAGCGGGCCAGCACCCGAAGCTGTATCCGGCGATCGCGACGCTCTCGCAGCCCGTCGTCTCGATCAGGTGCTCGAGCGCCGCGCGCGTGTCGCCCGTGGCACGCTCGGGGTCGCCCGAGACCTCTCCCTCGCTCGCCCCGACTCCCCGGTAATCGAAGCGCAGGCTCGCTCTCCCGACGCGAGCGGCTCCGTAGGCGATCTCGTTCACGACCGGGTGCTGCATGCTCCCCCCGAGGAGCGGGTGAGGCGAAGCCACGAGGAGGGGCGGCGGATCGACTCCTCGGAGGAAGATCCCGTCGAGGCAGCTCCCCTCGTGGGGGACGATCACCGGCCGCTCGAGGAGCTGGCCCTTCGCGGTCTGGTCGACCATGCCCTCATTGTGCCCGAAGAACGCCGTTGAACGCCAAGGCGCCAGGGCGCCAGGAAGACAGCATCTTGGCCTCGGCACCTTGGCGTTTGACGGCGGTCATCGGTTCATCTGAGAGAGAAAACCGCGGAGGCGCCGAGAGCGCGGAGGACTCGCGGAGGAACCAAGCCGTCGTATCAAGCCCTCTGCGCGGCCTCGGCGACCTCCGCGCCACGGCGGTTCTCTCATCAAAACAAGCGGCCACCGCGATGACTCTTTCGTTCTTGGGTAAAGCCGCCTCCCGCTATACTGGAGCGACCTGAGACGGCAGGGGGCTCCCTGGGGCAAACATCCCCGAAAGCGGCCGAGGCGGAACGCCACGCTCCCGGGCGAGGGCCCTGCGGCGCCGCGGGTTCGGTCGGCCCGCCGCTTGTTCGTGGAAGGGAGCCGCTCCGTCTCTCCGTACTTCTCCCATCTCTTTCCAGAGAGGAGATCTCATGAAGCGCGCGTCTTGCCTGGTCGTGGTCGGCTTCTTCGTCCTCGGGCTCTCCGCGCCCGCCCTGCGGGCCGACGACGAGGAAAAAGAGAAGGAAGCCAAGGAGAAGCCCGAGTCGATCGAGAAGCGCCAGCGGGCGCTCGCGAACGCCTACAAGATCTTCGAGGAGAAGCTTAACGAGACCGCGAACGCGCTCCAGCGCGTCGAGCCCGAGAAGGCGACGCGCATCCGGCGAGCCGTCGAGATCTCGCGCAAGGCCTTCGAGGAAGGCGAGCACGAGATCCCGATCTGGAAGCGCATGGAGAAGGTCATCGAGCTGCTCGGGAAAGAGAACCCGGACGGCAAGGGCGCGCTCGTCGTGGAGAAGGAAGTCGTCGAGGCCCTCGAGCTCGTCCTCGAGGCGCTCGAGTCGGACGATCCCTCTTCCTCGAAGAACCTCGACGTGAAGCGGCTCGAGGAGCTCAAGGAGCAGCTCAAGCGGATCCTCGACCAGCAGCGGAAGCACCGGAGCGAGGTCAACAAGGCGAAGGAGCTCGAGGCGAAGGCCAAGGCGGCCGCCGAGGCCACGAAGATGCTGAACGAGCTCGCCCAGCTCCAGCAGGGCCTCATCGACAAGACCAAGGACGTGAAGCCCGGCACCGGCGAGATGGCCGACTCGGCGAAGCAGCAGAAGGACCTCCAGGCCATGGCCGCCGAGCTTCACAAGATCATGGACGGGCTCAACAAGCTCGACCCGGACAAGGCCGGCGACGACGGCAAGCCTTCGGACGGCAGCGGCAAGCCTTCGGACGGCTCGGACGGCAGCGGCAAGCCCTCGGACGGCAGCGGCAAGCCCTCGGACGGCAGCGGCAAGCCCTCGGACGGCAGCGGCAAGCCCTCGGACGGCAGCGGCAAGCCCTCGGACGGCGCTCAGAGCCCGAAGGGAAGCGGCCAGGAAGCCGCGAAGCGCGTCGAGTCGGCGAAGCAGGCCATGGGCGACGCCGCGAAGAACCTCGACGACCAGAAGAAGGAGAACGCCCTCGAGCGCATGCGGAAGGCGCTCGAGGACCTCAAGGCCGCCCAGGGGAACCTCGAGAAGAAGCGCATGGCGATCGAGCGCCTCGCCCAGCTCGAGCGGCTCAAGGCGGAGCAGGAGAAGATCCGCCAGGACACGAACGACCTCGGCAAGCGCATGGGCGAGCAGCCCGGCTCTCCCGGCGGCGGCGGTCAGGGCAAGGGCGGCGGCAAGGGCGGCAAGGGCGGCAAGGGCGGCGGCAAGCCCCAGCCCGCGGTCCCGGGCAAGCGCAACGTCGAGCGCGCCGAGGAGGAGCAGAAGCGCGCCGGCGACGACCTCGAGAACCGCCACGTGAAGGACGCCGACCAGAAGGAGCAGGACGCGATCGACCAGCTCGAGCAGGCCGCCGAGGCGATCAAGGAAGCCTTGATCCAGGCGCGCAAGCGCGAGCAGGAAGAGGTCCTCAAGGCCCTCGGCCAGCGGTTCCTCGCCATGCTCGAGAAGCAGCGCGGCCTGACCAAGGACACCGAGGGCCTCGAGAAGGACCGCCAGGACAAGATCGCGAGCAATCCGGGCTCGGAGATCGACATGGGCCGCAAGTGGCGCAGCGACTGCGCCAAGGTCGCCAAAGGCGAGGGCGAGATGCGCGACGAGGCCGAGTCGGCGAACGAGCTCGTGAAGGAAGAGGGCTCGACGACGATCCTCCCGACCGTGATCGGCGAGCTCAAGGAGGACCTCGCGCGCCTGACCGACCTCGTCGAGAAGCGCGACACGGGCCGCTTCGTGATCTCGCTCCAGAAGGACGTTGAGAAGACGCTCGAGGAGCTCATCGAGGTCATCAAGAAGGAGATCGAGGAGCGGAAGAACGGCGGCGGCGGCGGCGGTGGCGGCGGCGGCGGCGGCGGTCCCAACGAGGACCCGCTCCTCCCGGCCTCGGCCGAGCTCAAGATGATCCGCGCCCAGCAGCTCCGGGTGAACGCCAAGACCAAGGAGTTCGACGTGGGTCGAGGCGCCGCCGAGCCAGGGGGCCGGGGGGACGGGAAGTCCCCCGCGGCAGCGGACCTCTCTCCCGATCAGCGAGCGGCTTGCCGGCACATCGCCGAGAAGCAGGCTCGCGTGGCCGAGTTCACGCGCCGTCTCCACACCAAGCTCAACAAGGAGGAGTAGTCATGCTCACCGTAAGGATGACGGTCCTGGTCGCGCTCGCGTTCGCGGGCCAGGTGGGCGTGGCGCGAGCCGCGGACCCGGTCGCTCCCAGGATCGGCGGCGAGCAAGGCCCCGAGGCCAAGGCCGAGCGCGTCTTGAAGTCTCTCTCCGCCACGGACGCCGAGGCATGGCGCGCGCGGCTCAAGTCGGGCGAGGTCCTGCGGCGCGACTTCCTGCACCGCTACCTCCTCGAGACGAACGCCGGCTACAAGGCGGCCGTCGCCACGTTCGACAAGGAAGGCGGGAACGTCGAGGAGTTCGCGAAGCTCGCGACCTCGACGGACAGGGGGCCCTCGGGAGACGCGCTCCGCGCTCACGCGGCTTTCTTCATGGGGCGCGCCTTCCTGAACCGGGACGAGTTCGCCCTCGCCGGAGCGGCCTTCGACCTCGTGCGCAAGGAACTAAAGGACGGCACCGCGTGGACGGACGAGGCGACGCTCTACCTCGGCTACTCCTACGCCCGCCGCCCCGAGCTCGAGGAGGACAAGGAGCGCCTCCTCCGCACGAAGGCCAAGGCCTGCCTCGAGACGCTCATCCCCGAGGACGGCTCGAAGCCCGTCTACGCGCAGGCCCCCGAGCGCACCCGCGAGGCCGCCGGGTGGCTGCTCAAGGAGCTCAAGGGAGAAGGCTCGGGTCCTCTCCTCGAGCTCGCGCGCCGCATGGACACGGTCGAGCACGCGATCGACCGCGAGAGCACGGGCAAGGCGACCCAGAAGAAGGAAGACCAGATCATCGCCGAGCTCGACCGCCTGATCGAGCTCATGCGGGAGAAGGAGCAGAACGGCAACGGGAACGGCAAGGGCGGCGGGCGCGGCGGCAAGGGCGGCCGCAACCCGAGCGGCCCCGCGAAGCGCTCCGGCCTGCCCCCCGCGCGCGACCCCGGCCAGGTCAACGAGATCAAGAAGGCCGGCACGGGCGACTGGGGCGCCATGAAGGAGAGCGAGCGCAAGGCCGCGCTCCAGCTCCTCAAGGACCGCTTCCCCGAGCGCTACCGGGAGATCATCGAGGAGTATTTCAAGGTCATCGAGGACGACGCCGGGCCCTCGAAGCCGAAGCCGGCCGAGAAGCCCACGGAAAAGCCGGGAGAGAAGAAGTAAGCCGAGGAACGATCTCATGCGACCGAGGACGAGCGCTCGCGCCCGGAGAGGCAAGGCCATCCTTGCTCCGGGCGCTCTCGTCCTCGTGCTCCTCGCGCTCGCACCGGAAGCGCGGGCCGCGGACACGGTCGCCCCGCGGATCGGGAGCGAGCCCCCGGCTCGCACGAAGGTCGAGCGCTTCCTCGGGAAGCTCCCGACGACCTCGGCGGAGGCGGCGCGCGCGCGCCTCGTGTCGGGCGAGACGGCGGCGCGTGACCTCCTCCACGCGCTCCTCCTCGACGAGGACTCGCATTATCGGACGGCGGTCCTGGCCTTCTCGCGCGACGGGGCGAACGCCGAGGAGTTCCTCGACCTCGTCCCGCGAGCGACGGGCCCGCTCGCGCGGGCGCTCGAGGCGCACGCGACGTTCTTCGCCGGGCGCGCTTTCCTGAACCGCCACGAGTTCGACCGGGCCGCCTCTTGCTTCGAGAAGGTGAGGGGCGAGCTCGCGAGCGGGACTCCGTGGACGGACGAGGCGACGCTCGAGCTCGCCCAGAGCTACCTCCGGCGACCGGAGGCGGACCCCGCGCGCACGCTCCTCCAGCGGAAGCGCGCGCGAGCTTGCCTCGAGGCCCTCGCTCCCAGGAGCGGGCCGGCCGTCTACACGGAGTGCCCGGAGCGCGAGCGCGACACGGCCGCGCTCCTGCTCCTCGAGCTCGACGGTCCGCCGGAGACCCCGTGGCGCGGCCTCGCGCGCGAGCTGGAGTCGATCACGCGCTCGATCGAGCAGGAGCTCGCGGACAAGCCCGACGAGCGCAAGCACCAGCAGATGCTCGCCGCGGCGGAGAGGCTCCTCCACCTCCTCCGGGAGAACGGAGAGGACGGGAGGGCCAGGAGCCTCGTGCGGATGCCGCGGGCTCCCGCGAAGCCGACGGCCGCTCCCGACTGGGGCTCCCTCTCGCCGTCCGAGCGCGCGGGCGCGCTCGGGCTGCTTCGCGAGAGGTTCCCCGAGCGCTACCGCGAGCTCATCGAGCAATACATGAGGGTGATCGCCGTCTCCAAGGACGATCCGGGGAAGAAGCCGTGACCGAAACCCGGGCGCGCGGTCATTCTCGTGGTCCAATCCACTCACCTGGAGGGGAATCATGAGAGCTGCTTGGCAGAGCACTCTCGCCCTCGCCTCGGCGTTCGCTCTCGTCTCACCCGGCCTCGCACGCGCGGCCGACGTGAGCGAGCCGCGGATCGGATCCGAGCGAGGGGCGAGCGAGAAAGCGGAGCGCGTGCTCCGGGAGCTTCCCGCGAACGATGCGGAGCGCTGGCGCGCTCGCGTGAAGAAGGGCGAGGTCGCCTCGCGCGACCTCCTCCACGAGGTGCTCCTCGAGAAGAACGAGGCCTACAAGACCGCCGTCGCCGCCTACGACCGCGAGGGCGGGAACGCCGAGGACTTCGCGAAGCTCGCGACCTCGGCCGAGAAGGGCGCCCTCGCGGACGCTATCCGCGCCCACGCCGCGTTCTTCCTGGGCCGCGCCTTCCTCAACCGGGACGAGTTCGCTCTCGCGGGAGCGGCCTTCGACCTCGTGCGCAAAGACCTCAAGGACGGCAGCGCGTGGACGGACGAGGCGACGTTCTACCTCGGCTACTCCTACGCCCGCCGCCCCGAGCTCGAGGAGGACAAGGAGCGCCTCTTCCGGACCAAGGCCAAGAGCTGCCTCGAGGGGCTCATCCCGCAGGACGGCTCCAACGCCGTTTACTCCCATTGCCCCGAGCGGGTCCGGGAGTCGGCGTCCTGGCTCCTGAAGGAGCTCCAGGGAGAAGGCTCGGGCCCTCTCCTCGAGCTCGCGCGGCGCATGGAGCAGGTCGAGCACGCGATCGACCGCGAGAACACGGGAAAGCCGATCCAGAAGAAGGAAGACCAGATCGTCGCCGAGCTGGACCGCCTCATCGAGCTCATGCGCGAGAAAGAAGGCGGTGGTTGAAGCGGCGGCGGTTGAAGTGGCAAGGGCCACAAGCACGGTCGCGGCGGCCAGGGTGGTCGCGGCGGCGGTGGACCGGCGAAGCGGTCGAGCCTGAGGAACGCGAGCGACGTGGGCGAGGTCAATCCGACCAAGAAGTCCGGCACGGGCGACTGGGGCGGCATGAAGGAAAGCGAGCGCAAGGCCGCGCTCCAGCTCCTCAAGGACCGCTTCCCCGAGCGCTACCGGGAGATCATCGAGGAGTACTTCAAGGTCATCGAGGACGACGCGACCGGGAAGAAGCCGGCCGCGAAGCCGGCGGACAAGAAGGACAAGTAAGGCGAATCGCGGGAGAGCGCGCCTTCGGGCGCTCTCCCGCTCCCTGAGAGAAGACATGAAGCTCTCTTTCATGAAGAAGACGATCGGCGTCGGGGCGGCGGCGGCCCTCCTCGGGCTGTGCCGCCTCGCGGCGCTGGCCGAGGACGCGAAGCCGGACGCTCTCGCGAAGGCGAAGGCGGCCGAGGCCAAGCGGGTCGCGCTCTGCGCGAAGCTCGCCCCGGCCGTCGGCGCTTTCTTCCAGAAAGCCACGGTCGGGAAAGGCGGCGGCTCCGGCGTCGTCATCGACCCGCGGGGCTACGCCGTGACGAACTTCCACGTCGCGGGAGCGGAGCACGACCTCTTCGTCGGGCTCAACGACGGGCGCCTCTACAAGGCGCGCTCGCTCGGGATCGATCCCGGCGGCGACATCGCCCTCGTGAAGCTCGAGGGGAAGCCGCGCTTCGACTTCGTGACCATGGGAGTCTCGGCCGACGTGAGGATCGGCGACCGCTGCCTCGCCACGGGGAATCCGTTCCTCCTCGCGACCGACTTCCAGCCGACCGTGACCGAGGGGATCGTCTCCGGCGTCCACCGCTTCAAGGACGGCGGCGGAGCGACCGACCTCGTCTACGGGGATTGCCTGCAGATCAACGCCTCGATCAACCCGGGCAACTCGGGCGGCCCCTTGTTCGACGAGGCCGGGCGCTGGATCGGGATCAACGGCCTCGGAGGCTTCCGCGGGGACCGGCCTCGCATCAACGTCGGCGTCGGCTACGCGGCCTCGGTGGACCAGATCAAGAACTTCCTGGAAGACCTGCGCTCGGGGCAGCAGTGCGAGCACGGGACCATGAACGCGACCGTCCGCGACCTCGACGACGAGTTCGACCCCACGCGCAAGCTCGTCAAGATCGACGCGATCGACGGGACGAGCGTCGGCTGGAAGGCGGGCCTGCGCCTGGGAGACGTCGTCATCGAGTGGAACGGCGTCCCGGTGAAGTCGCAGAACCACTTCCTCACGCTCATCTCGCGGCTCCCGGTCGGGCAGCGCGTGAGGCTCGCGATCGACCGCCGCCGCGAGGACGCGACGATCGGCGGGAAGCACAACTACGACCGCGTGACCGTGGGCATGCGGCTCCGCGGGATCCCTTCGGGCCCCGAGGAAGGACAGTGGGTGCCCGATCCCGACCTCATCGCGCAGGAGAAGCGCGCGACGCTCGAGGCCGTGAGGAACGGGACCCTGCCTCTCCTCCCGGTCGCCACGGGCTTCGAGATGAGCGGGACGCGCAAGGACGCGAGCGGCAAGGAAGTCTCCTTCCGCTACTTCCAGAAGGGTCCCAGGGCGAGGATCGAGCTCGGAGGCTCCGTGAGCGCGACGAACGGCGCGAAGGCCTGGCGCAAGGTCGGCGACGGCGCGGCCGAGGACCTCCCCGCGGCCGAGGCGGACATCCTCGAGGGCACGGCGCGCGCTCTCGACGCCGTCCTCAAGGAAGGCGGGGAAGCGGACCTGACCGAGCTCAACTTCACCGGCGGCGACACGATCGACGGGCGCCGCTGCACTCGCCTCGAGACGAGGGACAAGAGCGGCCGCCGGAGGAAGCTCTACTTCGACGTCGCGACCGGCGTCCTCGCCGGGATCGCGACGCCCGCGGGAGAGAAGAAGCTCGACGACGGCTCGACCGAGACCCAGTGGGTCGAGGAGCGCTGGACGCTCGATGCGGCCTCGCGCTCGCCCCGGCGCATCGAGCGCGTGGACGACAAGACGGGCGACTTCGTCTCGCTCGACACGGCGTCTCCCCCTTCGGGCCACGCGATCGACGACTCGCTCTTCGAGAGGGGAGGAGACAAGTGATCTCGCGCCCCGCTCGCACCGCCGCCCGGGCCGCTCTCGTCGCGGCCGCTCTCGCTTCGGCCGCCGTCGCCCTCCGGCTCGACGCGGCTCCGGAGAAGGAGCCGGCGAAGAAGCCCGCCGACAACGCCGCTCCCGGGACGCCGGGAGCGCCGGGGCCGGGGCCGAACGCGATCGCTCCTCTGCTCTCGAGGACCGTCTTCCCCGCCGTGGTGAAGGTCTACGGCGCGGGCGGTTTCACGGGCATGCCGTCTTACGGCACGTGAGTCATCGTCGATCCGTCCGGGATCGTCGCGACCTTCTGGAGCATCACGCTCAAGACGCCGAGCCTCCGCGTCGTGACCGACGACGGGAGGCACTTCCCCGCGGCGCTCGTGCGCTCGGACCCGAGCCGCGGGCTCGCTCTCCTCAAGATGTGGGCGGACACGAACACGCCGCCGACGCCGATCACGACGCCTCTCCCGGCGCTCGCGCTCGGTGACTCCGAAGCGCTCAAGGTGGGCGATCAGATCTACGCGATCGGGAACGCGTTCGACGATGCGGCGGGCGACGAGAAGTGCGGCGTCATGAGCGGGGTCGTCTCGTCTCTCTCGAAGCTCGACGTGCGCGTCGGGATCGAGGACGGGCCGAGCTTCGGGAAGATGATCATCACGGACGCGCCCAACAACCCGGGCACGCAGGGCGGCCCTCTCGTGACGCGCGAAGGGAAGCTCGTCGGGATCCTCGGGCGAGTCCTCGAGAGCAAGAGCACGAACACGACCGTGAACTTCGCCGTGCCGACGGCGACGCTCAAGCCCCTGCTCGAGGACCTCCTCGCGGGGAAGGAAGCTCCGGTCGCGCCTCCTCCGGGGGCGAGGCCCGCGCCGGTCGAGACGGGGATCCGCCTCCTCGACGCTCACCTGACGCGCTCGCCTCCGGCTTACGTGGAGCGCGTCCTGCCCGGGAGCGCCGCGGCGAAGGCCGGCGTGAAGCCCGACGACCTCATCTTCCGCTTCGACGGAGCCGTCGTGCGGACGTGCCGCATCTTCGAGGACCTCCTCAGGAACCGGCAGCCCGGCGAGAAGGTCAAGCTCCTCGTGAAGCGGGGCAAGGAAGTCCTCGAGCTCGAGATCGAGCTCGCTCCCAGGAAGGAGGGCTGATCGTGCCCGAGAAGAGCGTGAGGCGAGCCTTCCTTCCGTTCCTGGCCGTCGCCCTCGGGCTCGCGGGCGCCTTCGCGATCGCGGGAGACGACCTCTCGCGCACGAAGGAGAACGCGATCGCCGCGCAGCTCCAGGAAGAAGACGGAGCGGTCGAGGCGGCCGTGCGCGCGGCGACGGAGCGCCTCCTCCCGTCGATCGTCGAGGTCGAGCAGCTCGGCGCCATGCCCGAGAAGGTCGAGACCCCGGGGAAGGACGACCAGGGCTCCGGCGGATCGGCCGAGGGCGTCATCGCGAAGAAGGGCTTCAAGCAGGCCTTCGGCCCCTCGACGGGAGTCGCGATCGCGAAGGACCTCGTCCTGACCTCGACCTTCGCCGTGAAGCGCGAGCCCCGGCACATCTTCGTCACGCGCCACGACGGGAAAGCGTTCGTCGCGACCCCGCTCGGCCGCGACGAGGGCCGCGCGATCCTCCTCCTGCGCGTCGAGGGAGCGGACCTGACTCCCGCTCCCATGGCGGCGCGCGAGACGATCAAGGTCGGGCGCTTCGCGGTCTGCCTCGGGCGCGGGCTCGGCTCCAAGGACCCGGCGCTCTCGGTCGGGATCGTGAGCGCGGTCGACCGGATCGGCGGGAAGGCGCTCCAGACGAGCGCGAAGGTGTCTCCCGCGAACTACGGCGGCCCTCTCGCGACGATCGACGGAGACGTCATGGGAGTCCTCGTCCCGCTCACGGCGTTCGGCGGCATGGCGGGCGTGGACCTCTACGACTCCGGGATCGGCTTCGCGGTCCCTCTCGCGGACGTGAAGGAGCTCCTCCCGCGGCTCGAGAAGGGCGAGCGGCTGAAGCCCGGCTTCCTCGGGATCGGCGTCGACCAGGGACGAGTCGAGGACGGCGTGCTCATCGAGATGGTCCAGCCCGGCTCTCCCGCGGACCACGCGGGCCTCAAGGCGAAGGACGTGATCGTCGAGATCGACGGGAAGCCGGTCCAGGCTTACTTCCAGCTCCACTTCGCTCTCGGGCGCGGCCTCGTGGGCGACAAGATCAAGCTCGTCGTCGAGAGGAACGGCAAGAAGGAGAAGCTCGAGGCGACGCTCGGCGAGGTGCCCGAGCAGCCGGCTCACGGTGGACCGCCGAAGCTTCCTCCCATGCCGGGTCCCGGGCGGGGACCGAATCCTCCCGGGCCGAAGCCCAAAGACGACGACACGCACTGACGAGAGACGACCTCGCAGGAGATGGCGATGCTGCTCAGGAAGAATCGACGGTTCGGGCTCGTGCTCGCGGGGCTCGCGGCGGGCGTCACGGGGACGCTCCTCGGGCCCTCGTCCTTGCCGAGAGTCCACGCGGACGACGACGACGCCGAGAACGACGTGCGCGACCGGCCCGCTCTCGTGACGGAGCGCGCGCAGCGCTCGATCGAGAAGGGCTGCGCGTGGCTCGCGAAGCACCAGGGCCGCGACGGCGCGCTCAACGAGCAAGGCGGCTACGGGAGCGGCTTCCCCGTGGCCATGACCTCTCTCGCGGGCATGGCGTGGCTCGCTCACGGCGACACTCCGACGAAGGGGAAGTACGCGAGGAACGTCCGCGCCGCCGTCGAGTTCCTCCTCAAGTGCGCGAAGGGGCGCGAGCCCAAGGGATTCATCTGCTCCCAGGGCGAGAGCATGATCCACTCCCACGGCTTCGCGACCATGTTCCTCGCCGAGTGCCTGGGCTCCGAGGGAGAGCCAGAGCTCAAATCTCGGATCAAGGACGTGCTCAAGAAGGCCGTGGACCTCACGAACAAGGCCCAGAGCCCGGCGGGCGGTTGGTATTACACGCCGGACCGGAACGCGGGCGACGAGGGCTCGACGACCGTGACGCAGGTTCAGGCGCTCCGCGCTTGCAGGAACGCGGGGCTCCACGT
The DNA here is from genome assembly GCA_016200955.1 of bacterium. Classification (GTDB taxonomy): domain Bacteria; phylum Planctomycetota; class J058; order J058; family JACQDU01; genus JACQDU01. The sequence goes on along the minus strand of JACQDU010000188.1, from coordinate 884 downwards.
GCCCTCCTCGATCATCAAGAACGCCGTCAAGTACATCGAGAAATCCCAGTGCTCGGACGGCGGCATCGCTTACACCGCCGCCATGGGCGGGAGCGGGAGTTGCCCCGCGATCTCGGCCGCCGCCGTCGCGGTGCTCTACGACGCCGGCGACTACGACTCTCCCATGGCCAAGCGGTGCTTGAAGTACTGCCACTCGCGCGTGCTCCCCTCGGACGACGGATTCGGGAGCGGCCACTACTATTACGCTCACCTCTATCTTTCCCAGGCGAACTGGCAAGCGGGAGGCAAGAACTGGGACGACTACTACCCCAAGATCCGCGACGTCCTCTGCAACCGCCAGGAGAGCGACGGGAAGTGGATGGGAGACGGGGTTGGCTACGTCTACGGGACCGCGATCGCGACGACGATCCTCGCGATCCCCTACGAGCACGTCCCGATCTACGCGCGGTAGGGACGGGGGCGACGGGAGTCGCCCCACGCAACGCTCACGGAGGTCGCATGAGGCTCGGGAAGAGACGACGGGGATTCGTGCTCGCGGCGCTCGCGGCGGGCGCCACCGGGATGCTCCTCGGTCCTTCGCCGCGCGTGCAGGCGGACGAGGACGACATCGAGAACGACGTGCGCGACCGGCCTGCTCTCGTGACGGAGCGCGCCCAGCGAGCGATCGACCGAGGCTGCGCGTGGCTCGCGAAGAAGCAGGAGCGCTCGGGCGCTCTCCCGGAGCAGGGAGGGTGGGGCGGCTATCCGGTCGCCATGACCTCTCTCGCGGGCATGGCGTGGCTCGCTCACGGCGACACTCCGACGAAGGGGAAGTACGCGAGGAACGTCCGCGCCGCCGTCGAGTTCCTCCTCAAGTGCGCGAAGGGGCGCGAGCCCAAGGGATT
>JACQDU010000177.1 GCA_016200955.1 bacterium | reverse complement strand
TCCGCGCGAGACGTCGAAACGAATCCCTCGTAGCCTGATCGTCGTGGACACGGCGCCCACCGGCCACACGCTCCGCCTGCTCGAGCTGCCGGCGAAGGCGCGCGAGTGGGTGCGCGTCCTTCTCTCCGTGATCATGAAGTACCGGGAGCTCGTCGGGCTCGGGAAGCTCACGGAAGACCTCCTCGCGCTCGCGCACGACCTCCGCGACTTCCAGGGGATCCTCGAGGACCGCGAGAGGACGCAGCTCGTCGCCGTCACGCGAGCCGCCGCGCTCCCGCGAGCCGGGACGCTCCGGCTCCTGCGAGGGCTCGAGCGCCTCGGCGTGGCCTGCGAGACGATCGTCGTGAACGGCGCGACTCCCCGGGGCTGCTCCCGCTGCACGAGAGCGGCCTCGCGCGAGGAGCGGGAGCTCCGATCGCTCGAGTCCGCTCTCCGGCGGGCCCGGCGCGAGAATGCTATCCTCGTCGCTCCCGCCGTTGCGCCGCCTCCTCGAGGCGTGAAGATGCTGCGGAGCTTCGGGCGGACGTGGAAGCGCTCATGAGCGAGCTCGCGACCTACCTCTACGGAGTCGTCCGGTCGAAGCGGAAGCCGTCCCTCGCGCGCACCCCGCGCGGCTTGCCCGGGGCGGGGAAGACACGGCTCGTGGACGCCGGCCGCTCGCTCTGGCTCGTCGCCGCGTCCGTCCCGCTCGCCCGCTACGGCGAGAAGCCGATCGAGGAGTCGCTCCGCGACCTCGACTGGGTCTCCCGCTGCGCGGTCGCTCACGAGAAGACGGTCGAGCGCTTCCTCGGGGCCGAAGCTCTCCTGCCCATGAAGATCTTCACGATCTTCACGAGCGACGAGCGCGCGCTCTCTTACGTCGAGAAGGACCGCGAGCGGATCGAGGAGCTCCTGGGTCGCGTGGCGGGCTGCTCGGAGTGGGGCGTGCGCGTCGTCCTCGACTCCGCGCGCGCGAAGGAAGCGGCCGAGTCCGAGGCGCGGGCCGCGGTCGGCGCCGCGAGCGCGGGCACGGGCTTTCTCCTGCGGAAGAAGAAGGCGAGGGACGCCGTGCGCGAGCTCGCATCGCACGCGCGCGAGCGGATCGACGCAGCGTTCGAGAAGCTCGAGCGCGTCGCGAGAGAAGCGCGCAAGCGCCCGCCGCTCGCCGAGGCCGGCGCGGGCTCGCGTCTCCTCCTCGACGCCTCGTATCTCGTCCCGGCGAAGTCGGGCGCCCGCTTCCGCGTCGCCGCGAGCGCCGTCGCGAAGGAGCTCTCGGAGCGCGGCTACGCGCTCACGCTGACGGGGCCGTGGCCGCCTTACAGCTTCGCCGCGGGGGCTCCATGAAGCGGCTCCGCGAAGGCCAACGCCGCGCCAAGGGCGCGCCGCGAGGCCGGCGAGCGGCGAGCGCGGCGCCGACTCCGGCGGAGCGCGTGATCGAGCAGGCGGACGCTTCCCTGCTCGACCTGATCGACAACTTGCTGAACAAGGGAGTCGTGCTCTCGGGCGACGTGATCCTGGGAGTCGCGGACGTGGACCTGGTCTACCTCCGTCTATCCGTTCTCCTGTGCGCGGTCGATCGCGTCTTCCCCGATGCGAGGAGAGGCCGCGGCAGGTCGCGCGAGGAATGAGCCCGCTCTACGTCTACGCTCTCCTGGACGGGCCGCTCCGCGCGCGCGGCCTTCGAGGTCTCGCGCGAGAGCGCGTCGCGACCGTGCGCGCGGGCTCGATCCACGCCGCCTTCGGCGTGCTGGAAGAAAGGCCGGCCGTGAGCCGGGGAGCTCTCGAGGGCCACGATCGGGTCGTCCGAGCTCTCGCGAAGCGACCGCGCGCCGTCTTGCCAGTCCGCTTCGGCTCGACCGTCGCGAGCGAGGCCGCGCTCCGGGACGTCCTCTCGACGCGAGAGCGGGAGCTCGCACGAGCGCTCGCTCGCGTGAGGGGGCGCGAGCAGATGACCCTCCGCGTCTTCGGCGAGCCGAGGAAGCCGGAGAAGGCGCGCTCGCACGTCCGCGAGCCGGCGCTCGCGCGCGGAGCGGGCGCTCGCTACCTCGAGCGGCGCCGGAGGGAGCACGCGAGGTCGCGCTCGATCCCCGAGCTCGATCCTCTCAGGGAGCGTCTCTCTCCTCTGATCGTCGATGAGAGACTCGAGCGCCACGAAGTGGGAGCGCTCCTCGGAACGGCTCACCACATGGTCGAGCGCGGCCGCGCTCGCGCGTATCGCGCCGCGGTGAGCCGGGGCCAGAGCCTTCTCGCGACGGGCCTGCGCGTCCGCGTGAGCGGGCCTTCTCCTCCTTACGCCTTCGCGCCCGAGGCCCTCGCGTGAGCCCGAAGAAGAAGCGCGCGAGGAAGAAGCCGGCGTCGAACGAGCTCGCGCTCGAGGTCCGCGAGATCGACTCGTTCCGCGAGGACCTGAAGCGCCAGGTCGCGCGCGAGACCCCTCGCTGGAACGCGGACCCCGAGGACGTCCAGCGCTCCGTCGCGAAGCTGGTCCTGACTCTCGTGGAGCTCCTTCGTCAGCTCCTCGAACGCCAAGCGATCCGCCGCATGGAGGCGAAGACGCTGACGACCGAGGAGACCGAGAGGGTCGGGCTCGCTCTCATGCGGCTCGAGGAGACCGTGCGCGAGATCGGTGCACGGTTCGGGCTCTCGCCCGACGAGCTCAACCTGGAGCTCGGGCCCCTCGGGAAGCTCATGTAGTCCGGTCACGCTCACGGCACAGGCGAGGTCTACCAAAGACCCCCCCTCACTTCGAAAAGAGATGCCCTTCGCATCGGGAGAGAGCCATATCGTCCTCTCCGACGTGAGGACGGCATCGAGGTCGCCTTGAGCGCGATCACGTGCTTCGTGCGGTAGCTAATCTTCTTGCAGGCGAATTTCGCGGCCGCGGATCGTCCTATTCTCGTCCTCGATCTTCCGGTCGGAGACCGTCGTGTCCTTGTCGGTCAGACGCCGATCAGGTCGAGAAGAAACACCGGCCGGGCTTCTCTCACATCGGGCCATTCTTGGTTCTCCCCGAGAACGGGAGAACGGGCGCATGCTCCCGGCACGGGAGGTCGCGGGGCTCAGGCCGGCTCGAACTTCACGCGGAGCGCGAGGTGATCGGAGGGCTGCTCGGGCGACGGAAGGGGCGTGTCGTCCTCGAGCGCCGGGAGCGGCCCGGGCGAGGCTCGGAGGTCGGGCGTGTGGAAGACGTGGTCGATCTTCTTCCGCTTTCCGTTCGAGTTGCAGGTGAAGGCCGTCTCCTGGAAAGGCTCCTCGAAGCCGCGGGAGACGAGGAGGCGAAAGACGTCCGAGCCCGGCGCGACGTTCAGGTCTCCCGCGACGATCCACGTCCGGCACTCTCGCTCGCGCTCGATCCGGTCGAGGAGCTCCGCGGCCTGGCGGAGACCTCGCTTCTCGCCGGGAGCGGTCGTCGGAGGGTCCCACTTCAGGTGAGTCCCGGCCACTCCGAGGGCGCGGCCCGCATGCTCGAGGATCGCGACGAGCGCCACGTGACCGGAGACGGGCTCGTCTCCCCCGCCGTCCCGGTATCGGAGCGCGAAGGAGGAGCGGAGCGAGAAGGCCGTCTTCCGGTAGAGGAGCGCGCAGCCGTCGGGCTTTCCTCCTCCCTTGAGCGCGAGCTCGAGCCCGTATCCGAGCGGGCCGAGGCGCGCGGTCAGGGCCGCGAACAGGGGCTCCTCGACTTCCTGGAGGCAGAGGAGGTCGGCTTCGAGGCGCTCCACGTGGGTCACGAGTGCGGGGAGGCGCCACGCGGGGTCGAGGAAGGGCGCGGGCGAGTGCGGGTAATACGACGCCCGGACGTAGGACTGCGCGAGGACGTTGTAGGAGGCGAGGGAGAAGGACATCGCGAGGATCTTACGCGCGCATGGCCGTGCGCGCTGATTGCGCAGGGCCGAGCCTTGTCTTTGCTGACGATGACCCGCCCGAATTCCCAGAGAGGTGCAAGAAGGCGGACGCGCCCTGGCGAGAGGGCTCTCCGGAGCTCTGGTGCGAGGAGTGTCGGAGCAGCTTCTGACTGTCACTCGGGTTCCTCGACGAGCCTCTCACGCGCTTTCAAGGCTCGCGATTCCACCACGCCTCCTGCTGACCTCGGCCTCGTGTCCCAGGGCTTCTTCTCGGGCTTCCTGGCTTCGAGGATCACATCGAGCACCAGCTCCCGAAGACCGGGGCGGGCGGCCCGGGTCAAGTCGGTCAGCTCGGGAACGACGATCTCCCTGCTCCTTCCCTCGTGCATCATCTGAATGGATGATGTCGGCCTCTCGCGCCTTCCTGATAGCCTCCGCGCGAGCGATCGGCCGAGAACCGGGAGGAGAGCAAGAATGAGGCGAGCCATGGTCTCCGGGAGGTGGGCGATCCTCGTCGCCCTCGTCGCCCTGGGCGGGTGTTTCGAGGCAAGGCCGCCCGCCAACGCCGTCGTCCCGACCCTTTCCTTCGCCGCGCGCCTCGGAAGCTCCGATCCCGACTGGCGAGGGAAGTTCGAGAGAGAGCGGACCATTCTCCTCGACGCGGCCTGGGAGACGAGCGAAGGCGCATTCCAACTGGCCCTGCCGGCGATCTCCAGTGAGTACGGCGACGACAATCCTCCCGACTCGGCGAGAGTCACGAGTCTCCTCTCGTCCGTCCGCTTCCACGAGTCCGACGAGATCACCGGGAAGGAGACGCTCCGGAAGCTCTCGCGGAAGATGCTCGAGTACGCCGACCACGAGCACCCCTACCTCGTGCTGAACGCCGATCAGGGGGCGACCGACCCCACGTGCCTCCTCAGCCACGACTCTCCGGTCGGCGTGGCCTTCAAGGTCCTCGGCCGCCCCGACCCGGAGGAGGCGAAGAAGAACGAGCCCGTCGCGGCCGTCCAGAACACGCTCGTCGTCACGACCGCTCCGGTCGAGAGCCTGGTCGCCGTGCAGAGGATCGCCGCGAAGAAGGACGACGACGAGAAGAAGGGGGAGAAGAAGGAGGACCCCTTCGCTTACTCGCCCGACCAGCGCGTCAAGGCCTCGGTCTCGACCGTCCTCAACAGCGCCGACACCCTCGACCGGATCGAGTACGTCACGACCTACCTCTACCTCTATCCGTTTCCGAGCCCTCCGAGCCGGGATATCGTGCTCGAGGAGGACATGTGGCGCCGCTTCTACGCTCTCCAGTGGGCCCGGGGAACCCACCGTGACCGTTACGAGAAGGTCGACATGCGCCGGGCCTTCGAGGACATGAAGGTCCGCATACGCGACGTGAAGACGCTCGTCGTGACCCAGGCCAAGGAGCTCGGCACCCTCACCCGGACGAGCGACGACAAGCTCACGGTCGGGATCAACGCGACCGAGAGCACGCACGCGACCCCCGCGGCGAATCCCGCGGCGAGCGGGCACGTGGACCCGACGCTCTCTTACACGACCGACGTGGGCACGAGCGTCGTGACGAAGCTCCTGAAGGAGCTCGAGCAGCGATCGACTTACATCAACTCGAGCGGAGACTTCCTGAGGATCACGCAGAGGGGCATGGTCGGGACCAACGTCGCCGGGCGCTTCCACGAGGAGCTCACGCTCCACGTGCCCGCGGCCCGCGAGCTCCTGACCGTCCTCGTCCCAGTGGAGAAGGAGAAGGAGAAGCCCGACGAGGCCTTCCGCGTCCGGCGCGTCGTCCAGCCCCTCTACTCCCGGGTTGACGGCCTCACCGTGAGCGTGGCCGTCGTCCGCCACCCGAGGAAGCTCCGGCGGTCCGGCGAGGAGAACTTCCTCCTGGCCTTTCCCGACACCGCCGACTGCGACTTCCGCGCGGTCGTCACGCGGCCCTACGCCGTGACTCTCTGGCAGTCCCAGCTCGGCACCGACGTCGTCCAGGTGGGCGACCTCGCTCCGGAGGACACGGCGCCCATGCGGCCGATCTACTTCACGACGCCCTCGAGCACCATGACCGCGCCTCAGCCGCTCCGGCTCCTCGGTTTCACCCCGGACAAGGCCGACGAGCTCCTGCGGCTCTTCCGGGAGGCGATCTCGGCCGCGCGCGCGAAGCCGCCCGGGAAGCCGGGGCTCGTGCGCGCGAGCTGGAAGAGCGGGAAGAACGGTGATCTCATCAAGCTCGAGACGGGGTCGGGGAGCGTCCAACCCGAGATCGTGCTCGGGCTCATGCCTTCGGCGGGCTCGAAGGAGCTCGCGGGGTTCGCGAAGGGCTGGCCTCTCGCGGAGAAGTGAGCCGTGGGCGACCGCTCCAAGAAGCGTCAAGCGACTGACGATCCGGCCGGATGGCGCTCGTCCAGGCGACTGGAGAGAGTCCAGGAGTCCGTCTCCCGGGCAAACGATGGAAGCCGGCGGCTTCGTGGGAGGAGAATATGCCGTGAGGGCCGCATCTCACCCGAAGACAGGCCGTTGCACGAACGATCCCCGCTCCCGGCGCTTCTCACGACGGCTTCACATGGCGTCTGTTAGAGTGAGGCTCTCCTGCGGGACCCCATGCCCCGCGCCGGGGCAGCCATGCAACCCGACAAACGCGTCGAACCGACGTCCACGCCCGTGACTGGGAGCGAAGGCACGCCGCCGCCCTCGCCGCCCCGGGAACCGGCACCGCGAGCGGCCGCGCCGGTGCCTCCCGGTCCGTCGCCCTCGACGACGCCGAGCGGC
>JACQDU010000088.1 GCA_016200955.1 bacterium | reverse complement strand
TCCCGCCGGGAGCAAGGGTGATGGGCCGGCGCCTCAAGCTCCCGCGAGAGTACGCGCACGCCGGCCCCGCGGGCGTCCTCGCCGCCTTCGACCGCGACCTCGACGGGACTCTCGCGACCGATCTCCCCGAGAGCGCCTGCGTCACGGGCTCGACCGTCCTCATCGCTCCTCATCTCGCCGGCAAGAAGACCGACGACGAGGCGGACGGCGACGACTCCGAGCCCGGCGAAGGGGACGGCGACGACTCCTCCAAGAAGCGGAAGCGACGCAAGAAGAGCTAAATGAAAGGGCGCGATTCAGCACGGTCTCCCGTCCCGACCCCACGAGAGAACACAAAGGCGCAAAGGCGCGAAGGCGCCAAGAACGTCCTGGAGAAGAAGCGCGGTGTCGGCGGCCGAGCCCGTCGCGTCTTCACATCTTCGCGTCTTCGCGTTCCCGACACCGCGCCGAGTGTTCATGGTCGTGAGTCGCAACCATGCCGAATTACGCCCTGTTATCTAGGCGAACGACGCTCGGGACATCACTCGTCACCGGGCACCAGGCACTTGTCAATGCGTCCCCCACGAGCAATGCCCAGTGACAAGTGCCCAGTGACAAGAGAAACGACGATCGCCACTCGAGCAATCTCCATCCGGCTCTCCTCTCTCTAGGAATGGACCTCATGGCCTCACAGGACAAGGTCGTCGTCACCGCCGCCCTCTCGGGAGTCCTCGCGAACCGCTCCCAGTGCCCCCACATTCCTTACACTCCGGCCGAGATCGGCGAGGAGGCGAAGCGCGCCTACGAAGCGGGAGCGGCCGTGGTGCACGTTCACGCGCGCACCGACGACGGCGGCCCGACGTTCGAGCCCGACGTCTTCGCTCGCATCAAGGACGAGATCAAGAAGCGCTGCCCCGTGATCCTGAACTGGTCCACGGGGACGCTCGAGGACGACACCTCGCAGCAAGAGACCTACATCAAGCGAGACGACGCGCGGCCCGACATCGCCGCGCTCAACATGGGGACCATGAACTACTCGAAGTACTCCTCCAAGCGGAAGGAGTTCGTCTTCGACATGGTCTTCCCGAACACGTACGCCAAGATCGTGCGCCTCTTGCGAGCCATGGTCGAGGCCGGCGTGAAGCCGGAGCTCGAGTGCTTCGACACGGGCCACACGAACGGCGTCGCTCCGCTCCTCGACATGGGCGTCTTGAAGGAGCCGCTCCAGTTCTCGTTCATCGTGAACGTCCTGGGAGGTCTGCCGCCGACCGTCGAGGCCGTGCAGCTCCAGCGCTCCTTGGTGCCAGCGGGCTCGCAGTGGGAGGTGATCGGGATCTCCCATTGCCAGTGGCGCATGGAGGCCGCGGCGCTCCTCCTCGGAGGGAACGTCCGCGTCGGGCTCGAGGACCACTTCTACCTGCCGAACGGCGACATGGCGCGCTCGAACGGAGAGCTCGTCGCGAAGGTCGTCGAGCTCGCTCGCTGCGTCGGGAGAGAGCCCGCGACCGTCGAGGAAGCGAGAGCGATCCTCTCGCTGGACGGCTCCCACCCCTGAGCGAACTCGAAGGGACGACTCCAGCGGTTCTCATGGGAGATGATGGCGAAGAATCGCACCACGGAGACACCGAGGCACGGAGAACCACGAGAAACTGCCGTTTCCGTTCTCCGTGCCTCCGTGGTGAATCGGTTGCCCTCGTTTCATCGATGGCCGCGGCTCCTCACGCGTCACCGGTAACGGGTGAGAGATGCGCGCCACCCGCGAGGGGGTGGCGTGCACCGGTGCGCTACGCGTGGAGGAGGCGCCAGAGGATCGCCCGCTCGCGATCGGCGAGCTCGATCGACGCTGCGAGCGAAGCCGGATCGACGTGGCGCCACGCGACAGCCACGTCGAGCGCGGCGCCGACCTCGGCGGCGCTCCCGAGAGCGATGCGGTAGAGGTGCCGCCCGTCGCGTCCGACCCGCCGCCGCCCCTCGGCGACGTTGAGCGCGACGCTCGTCGCCGCGCGCTGGAGCTGGTCCGCAAGGCTCCGGTCCTTCGTGCGGATCGCCGCGACCGGTTCCCGGAGGGACGCCACGAGCTCGACGGCGACTTCGTAAGCG
>JACQDU010000176.1 GCA_016200955.1 bacterium | reverse complement strand
GGTCCGCTTCGAGCTCACCTACAAGGCGCTCGCGCCGCACCTGACCGTGATCGCTCCGTGGCGCGAGTGGTCGATCTCCTCCCGTGAAGACGCGATCGAGTACGCGGCGAAGCGGAACATCCCGATCTCCGCGACGACGACGAAGATCTTCAGCCGCGACCGGAACCTCTGGCACCTCTCGCACGAGGGCGGACCGCTCGAGGACCTCGGGAACCCGGCGCCCGACGACCTCTGGATGATGACGACGAACCCGGACGACGCCCCCGACGAGCCCGAGGAGGTCGCGATCGGCTTCGAGCGCGCGACTCCTTTGACGGTCAACGGAAAGAAGCTCAAGCCCGTCGAGCTCGTCGAGACGCTCAACAAGATCGCGGGGCGCCACGGTGTCGGCCGGATCGACCTCGTCGAGAACCGCTTCGTGGGCATGAAGTCGCGCGGGTGCTACGAGACGCCGGGCGGAACGCTCATCTACGCGGCCCTGCGCGAGCTCGAGGCGATCGCGCTCGACAAGAACACCTTCCAGTACAAGATGCGCATGTCGATCGACTACTCGGAGCTCGTCTACAACGGCTACTGGTTCACGCCGCTCCGCGAGGGGCTCGACGCGTTCTTCGAGAACGTGAACGCGACCGTCACGGGAGAGATCAAGCTGCGCCTCTTCAAGGGGAACGTGACTCCCGTCTCGAGGAGGTCGCCTCACTCGCTCTACTCGCACGACCTCGCGAGCTTCAAGATGGGAGCGAGCTACGACCAGAAGGACGCCTTCGGCTTCATCAACCTCATCGGGCTGCCGATCAAGGTGAGGGCGCTGCAGGCCGGCGCCCGGACCTCGTGAAGCTCTGGGGCGGGCGCTTCGAGGGCGGACCGTCCGAGGTCTTCCTGCGCTTCTCGGGCTCGCTCCACTTCGACAGGCGCCTCTTCGACGCGGACGTCCGCGGCACGCAAGCCTTCGCGCGAGCGCTCGAGCGCGTGGGGATCCTCTCGGCGGGCGAGAGGCTCGCGATCTCGGACGCTCTCGAGAAGATCCGCGACCAGGCTCGCTCTCCCGCCTTTTTCGAAGGTGCTCTGGACGAGGACGTGCACACTCTCGTGATCCGGAAGCTCAAGGAGCAAGCCGGGCCCGTCGCGGACAAGATCCACACAGGGAGGAGCCGGAACGAGCAGGTCTCTCTCGACGTGAGGATCTGGCTGCGCGAGGAGTGCGACCTCGTGCGGGAGAAGATCGCGGCGCTCGAGCGTTCTCTCCTCGACTGCGCGAACCGGCACAGGGACGCCGTCGTCCCGGGCTACACGCACCTCCGCCGCGCCCAGGCCGTCCTCTGGCCGCATTACTTGCTCGCTCACTTCGAGATGCTCGAGCGGGACCGCGAGCGCTTCCTGGAAGCGAGGAGGCGAGCGAGCTTCATGCCGCTCGGCTCGGGCGCGCTCGCCGGGAGCGGCTTCCCGTTCGACCGCGAGGCGATCGCGCGCGACCTGGGCTTCGAGAACGTGACCGAGAACAGCATGGACGTCTCGGCCGACCGGGACTTCGTGCTCGACTTCCTCTACGCGGCGTCGGTGACCATGCTCCACCTCTCGCGGCTCGCGGAGGACTGGATCATCTTCTCGACGGACGAGTTCTCGTGGCTCGAGCTCGGAGACGAGGTCACGAGCGGATCGAGCCTCATGCCGCAGAAGAAGAACCCGGACTCGCTCGAGCTGATCCGCGGGAAGTGCGGGCGCGTCTTCGGGTCTCTCTCGTCTCTCATGATGACGATGAAGGGCCTGCCCCTCACTTACAACCGCGACATGCAGGAAGACAAGGAGCCCTTGTTCGACGCCGCCTTGCAGCTCGAGGGCTCGCTCGAGATGGCGCGCGCCGTCGTGGATTCCGCGAAGCTCCGGCCGCTCCCTCCCATGAAGGCGGTCGAGGAGAGCTGGGTCGTCGCGACCGACCTCGCCGAGGCGCTCGCGCGCGAGGGGACCCCGTTTCCCAAGGCGCACCCGATCGTGGGCAAGCTCGTCCTCGAGAGCGTGCGTTCGGGGAAGAAGCCGCTCGACTGGAAGCCCGAGGACCTCGCGCGCGTCGCTCCCGAGCTGACTCCCGACCTCGCCCGGCTCCTCGACCCTCGCGTCGGCATGAAGTCGCGGGAGATCCTCGGAGGAACGGGGCCCGAGTCGGTCGCGCGAGCGCTTGTTCGTGCCAAGGAACGCCTCGAGCGGATACAGTCGTGAGGGCAAGAACGGGTAGGTGACGGGAAGCAACGATGTGGGAGTCGATCCGTAACGCAAGACGCGTCGTCGTGAAGCTCGGGAGCGGCGTGCTCGCGCCGGAGGGCCGCTTCGACCGGCCGCACTTCGCTCGTCTCTGCTACGACCTCGCGACGATGCGAGAGGAAGGACGCCAGCTCGTCGTCGTGAGCTCGGGCGCCGTCGCGCTCGGCGTCGAGAAGATCGGCTGGCCGAAGCGTCCGAAGGAGATCCCGAAGAAGCAAGCCGCCGCCGCGGTCGGCCAGTCGATCCTCATGGACCGCTGGGAGGCGGGCCTCGGCGCGTTCGACCTCAAGGTCGCGCAGGTCCTCCTCACGCACGACGACGTCCACGACCGCAAGAGGTATCTCAACGCGAGGCGCGCTCTCTCGGTGCTGCTGGAAGAGGGCGTCGTGCCGATCGTGAACGAGAACGACACCGTCTCGGTCGAGGGGATCAAGTTCGGCGACAACGACACGCTCGCCGGGCTCGTCGTCTCCGTCGTCGAGGCCGAGGCTCTCATCATCCTGTCCGACGTCGAGGGCCTCTACGAGCAGAACCCGTCGAAGAACCCCGACGCGAAGCTCCTCTCGGTGGTCGAGCGCGTGACGCCCGAGATCGAGGCCCTCTGCGGCGGCGCCGGGAGCGCGGTCGGGACCGGCGGCATGATCACGAAGGTCCTCGCCGCGAAGCGAGCGGCCGAGCTCGGCGTGCCGACCGTGATCGCCACGGGCCGCGCGCGCGGCGTGATCGCTCGCCTGAGGAAAGGCGAGGAGGTCGGGACCTTCTTCAAGCCGCTCGAGCAAACGCTCCGGGGCAAGCGCCGCTGGATCGCGCACGCGCTCAAGCCCAAGGGCACGCTCCAGCTCGATGCCGGAGCCGTCGAGGCCGTCGTCGAGCGCAAGAAGAGCCTGCTCGCCTCGGGGATCCGGGCCGTCACGGGCCAGTTCGAGCCGGGAGACGCCGTCGAGCTCGTCACCCTGGAGGGCGGCGTCATCGCCCGCGGCCTCTCTCGCTATGGCGCCGCCGAGGTCAGGAAGATCGCGGGCTTGAAGACATCGGAGATCGAGGAAGCCCTCGGCTACAAGGACTCGAACGAGGTCGTGCACCGGGAGGACCTCGTCGTGCTCGCGTGAGCGAGGAGCCGGCGCCGAGCGCAGCCGAGGAGAAGCCCGAGAAGCCCGCGAACCCCGCGAGCGTCCTCCGGCGCCTCGCGCTCCGGGGGACGATCTTCGGGTCGAGCCTCGTGGCGCTGCTGTTCTTGCTCATGCTCGCCGTGTTTCTCATCGGTGGGGCGAGCGACTTCAGGCGGTCCGGCTTCCTCGGGGAAGCGGCCGCCATGGCCGGCGTCTTCTTCCTGACCGGGTTCTTCCTGCAGGCGGCGTCGGCGGTCGAGCTCGTGGCCGAGCGCTGGAGGAGGGACCTCGACTACGTCGCCGGAGCGCTCGCCGTGGGCGCGGCGTTCGCCATGATCGTCGTCATCGTGCTCCAGGCGAGCTACACGGAGGCGTTCCTCCGGAGCTTCGACCCGAGCAAGGCCTACGACGCGGCCTGGAACGCCTACGAGCGCTTGCGCCGCTCGAAGGAGGAGCTCACGCTCGTCGCGACCTTCGCGATCCCCTTCGGCCCCGTCACGTTCACGAGGCTTCGCAAGAAGGCCGTCGGAATCCAGGCGGGTGTCGCAGCCGGCGTGACGCTCCTCCTCGTCGTGCCGCTCCTGCTGCTCGCCCTCTCGTCCCCGTACATGAGAGAAGATGTGAAGGTCCAGTCGGGCCTCGCCGTCTGCGAAGCGCTCGCGCTGCCGGTCGTCTTCCGCGTCGCCGACAGCACCGAGGAGCGCGTCGCGCGCTGGCTCGCTCGCAGGGAGCAGGCGTGACCGACTCACCCGAGCGAGCGCACGCGCTCGCCCGTAGGCTCCGCAGGCTCGGCATGCGAGCGCTCATCTCGGGCGCTCTCGCCGCGAGCGTGGCGTTCTGGCTGGCGACGGCGATGCCCGCGAGCGTGCCGTTCCCGTTGACGCCGCTCGAGCTCGCGGTCTGCGCGTTCATAGGGGCTTTCTTCCTGCAAGCCGCATCGTTCGTCGAGATGGCCGCGGAGAAGTGGCGCACGCGGCGCCACGACCAGTGGGTCGCGGCGCTCGCGGGGCTCGTGGCGCTCGTCATGCTCGTCTTCTCCGCGCTCGAGATCGCTTACGTCTCGGAGCTTCGGAGCGGGAGGCTCACGGCGGGCTTCGAGGCCGTGCGGAACGTCTCGGGAGCCATGCTCAGGAACCGGCACCAGGTCGTGATCCTCGTGACCCTCGCGGTGCCGTTCGCGCCGGCGACGTGGGCGCGGCTCCGGCGCCTCCCGGTCCCGAAGGAAGTGGCCGTGACGTTGGGAGTCTCCGCGTTCATACTGACGCCGGTCCTCGCCGTGAGCTGGGTGCGGGAGCTGCGCCTGCCCGGACTGATCGCTCTCGGGGAGGCGGCCGCGCTCCCTCTCGTCTGGAGGCTCGGCGACTTCTCGGAGGAGAGGGTCCGGCGGTGGCTCTCGCAGAGGGAAGAAGCATGAAGGACGTGAAGGTCGATCACGCGGAGCAGGCGCTCGCGCTGGCGAACGAGGCCAAGGCCGCCGCTCGCGAGCTCGCGCGCGCGAGCACGAAGCAGAAGGACGAGGCGCTCTCGCGGATCGCGGCTTCCCTCCGCTCCAGGAAGAGCGCGATCCTCGAGGCGAACGCGCGCGACGTCGGGAACGCCGCGGAGGCCGGGCTCGCGCCCGCTCTCGTGGACCGCCTCATGCTCGACGAGAAGCGGCTCGACGGGGTCGCCGACGCCGTCCTGGCGGTCCGCGCTCTCCCGGATCCCGTGGGAGAAGTCACCGAGAGCTCGCGCCGGCCGAACGGCCTCGAGGTCTCTCGCGTGAGGATTCCTCTGGGCGTCATCCTCATGGTCTACGAGAGCCGCCCGAACGTGACCGCCGACGCCGGCGCCCTGTGCTTGAAGAGCGGCAACGCCGCGATCCTGAGAGGAGGAAAGGAGGCCCTCGCGACGAACCTCGCGATCGCCGCGGCCGTCTCGCTGGGAGCCAAGGAAGCCGGCCTCCCCGAGGCGAGCGTCCAGCTCGTGAAGACGACCGATCGCGAGCTCCTCCTCGAGCTCCTGAAGCTCGACAGCTTGATCGACCTCGCGATCCCGCGTGGCGGCGAGGGCCTGATCCGTTTCGTCGCCGAGCACTCGCGCGTCCCCGTCGTGAAGCACTGGAAGGGAGTCTGCCACGTCTTCCTCGACGCCTCGGCGACGGAGCGGCCGCGCTCTCGCGAGCGCGGGCGTCGAGCTCCGGGCGGACCCGGAGGCGCGGAAGATCCTCGAGGCGGCGAAGGTCGCCCGCGTGAGGCCCGCTTCCTTCGACGACTTCGGGCGAGAGTTCCTCGACCTCATCATGGCCGTCGCGATCGTCCCCGACCTCGACGGGGCGCTCGCTCACATCGCGCGCTACGGCTCGCTCCACACCGAAGCGATCGTCACGCGAGACCTCGCGAACGCTCGCCGCTTCGCGAGGGAAGCCGAGGCGAGCTGCGTCGTCGTGAACGCCTCGACTCGCTTCAACGACGGCGGCGAGCTCGGCCTCGGAGCGGAGGTCGGGATCTCGACGACGAAGCTCCACGCCTTCGGCCCCATGGGCCTCAGGGAGCTCACCGCACAGAAGTTCGTCGTCATGGGAGACGGGCAGGTCCGTTGAGCGACGGAACGCGTGGGGCGCTCCGCTCTCCGCCGCAAGGCGAGCCCTTAGTTCGCGATCGCCCAGACTCCTCACCGGGAGCACGCGAGAGCGCCGCTCGCGACGAGCTTCCTGGAGGCCGGCGTGCGAGGAACGCCTTGGTTCTCCGAGGTCCCCGAACGCGATCTCGCTTGCTTCGGCGCCAAGAGTGGAACACCTGACTGTGACTCGGAGATCTACCTGTAGCTCCGGCCAGCCCCTAGGCTAGATACCGAGCGACGCGAGCGCGGCCAGGACGCCGTTCGCGAGGAATAGCACATGGAGGATGAGGTGCATGGTGTTGGGCCGCGGGTTGTCGCCGCGAGCCGGTAGGAGGACGTGCGTATGGCCGTACTCCTCCTGCCAGGCTCTCTTCTCCTCCGCCGTCGCACCGAAGAAATAGGGGCGATACCAAGCCTGGAAGACGAGCGAGAACAGCAGCGCGAAGTAGAGCCCGAACAGGGTGAGTACGCCCACGGGCTTGGGCTGGTGCATGTAGGGGATGGCGAACAAGAGCACGGCCGCCGACGGCAGAGTGTTGCCGGCGGTGACGAGGAGCCGCGCTCTCCGTGAGGTCCGGGCTCTCAGTCCTACGAGGTCGTTGAGCGGCGGAAGGCTGATGAGATCGTGGAGCAGGAGGTAGAGCGTCTGGACAGACATCGTGATGACGAACGCCCCGTCCGTAGCCATGCGATCGTCTTGTAGCACGAGCCTTGACCGTCGATTGTCGCCTCGAGTGCCCTTCCAGGAATGCGATGGCGATCACCTCGCCCTCATGACCCGGCGCGAGCAGGTCGTCGCGCGCGTGCTCGACTTCGTGGCGGCGCGCGAGAGCGAGCGTTCCCGGTAGCCGGACTCCCTTCATCGCGCGAATCGATGAAAGGAAATCCGAGAGGCAGTCGGCCGGAACCCCTGGGAAATCGAGCCTTGCGACCCGGGCACGGCGCCTGCTCTCGGAGGATCGACGACTTCGCGCCGCGGAAGCAGGGGCTTCCGCGGTCGACGAGGGGAGACCCGCTCGCACGACGAGCGGACGCGAGGTTCCCATGGCGAGAACTCGATCCGGGCTCCGGCGAGGCTCGGCGCTCATCCCGTCGCTCGGTGCCGTCGGTCTGCTCTCGCTGCTCGTGGCGACGTTCGCGGCGACGACGAGGCTCGAGCGGCGGGCCTCGCGGAACTACACGGACGGCGAGCGCACGCGCCTGCTCGCCTGGAGCGGCGTCGAGCGAGCGAAGTTCGAGCTGCGGCGCGCCGCCGCGGCGGCCTGCTATCCGCTCCCGTGGCTCGCCTACTACACCGACTCTCCGGTCGCGCCGCCGCTCGAGCGAGCGAGGAAGCCGTCCTTCCGCATGGACCTGAGCCCGACGCCCCGGGCGTTCGCGAGCGCGGGCTCCCCGCTCCCGTGGCCGTCGGGGACGATGGGCTCGACGTATTACCGCGACCCCGACAACCGGAGCTTCGGCGGGGACTACTACGTCCTGCGCGTGACCGACAACAACTCGCAGGTCTTCCTGAACGACGCGAACCCGCACCTCGGGAAGATGCTCGACAACCTCGGACGGGCCGCGGGCGCGCCTCGCTGGAAGGGTCTGGGAGCCCGGATCCTCGGCGGCCGCCCCGCGATGGGCTTCCGGCGCGTGGAGGAGCTCAAGTTCCTCCTCGCCCCCGAGGACTACGAGGCGATCGCCGAGCTCGTCTGCTGCTCCGCGCGCGTCGACCGGAAGGTCGTCGAGTGCGGCGAGCAGCCCCAGGGGAGCGGCGCCGCGTTCCGCCGCTCGAGGCTCGTCTTCCAGTCGCGCGCCCCGATCAACGTGAACCTCGCGCCCTTCCCCGTGCTCGTCGCCGCGCTCGCCGGGATCGGATACGGCGGCGTGCCCGGCGCTCCCAGGGAGCAGGTGAGCTTCGAGCAGGCCTCGGCCCTCGCCAGCGCGTTCGTCCACTACCGCCAGGACCCCGTGATCGCGACGAGCGCCGAGCTCGTGGGAGACGGACAGAGCGACCCCGCGCTCACGGGGAGCCCGGCGTCGCCCAAGGCCGGCTTCCAGAAGTGGGCGGAGCTCGCGCGCTTCCTCCAGGTCTCGGGGCTCCTCTCGTCGCGACTCCAGTCGGCGGTGCTCGCGAACGCGAACCCGAACACCGACCTCAACAGATTCGAGCCCGACCTCGCGATCTACCGGCCGGTCGACAAGTACGACCTCACGGCCGCGACGACCGAGCTCTGCTTCGCCTCGGGCGGGATCTTCACGATCGAGTCGCTCGGGATCATGCTCGGGCCCGACGGCGAGCCCGTCTCCCAGGCGAAGGTTCGCTCCGTCGTGCGAGTCTTCGAGCGCTACCTCGAGACGACGCAGCGCGACTTCGAGCAGGACCGCATCGATCCTCCCTCGCCTCTCCTGCCGGGGCTGCGCGACGTGACGACTCTCCCCGAGTTCCGAAACGTCATCGACGATCCGCTCGCGGGCCCCGACGCCGAGCAGGGAGGTCTCCGCGCGGCCGACTTCGACGGGCAGGTCACCTTCAACGCGATCCCCGCCGACGGCGTGGCTTCCCTGGGCGAGCCTTCCTTCGTCGGCTTCCTCGGCCGCGACCTGAACGGGATCTGCGTCGACGGGTCGACGCTCCGGAATCGCGGAAGCGCTCGCGGCGACATCCCGCCAACCGCGCGGCCCACGGGGCTGAGCGTCTACGACCCGCGGAGCTTCGACGAGGGGACCGACCTCTACCCGCTCGGAGCGCGCGTCGGTCATGGCTCCCGCTACCTCGCGTACGACCAGGTGGACGGCGCCGGCGGCCGCGGCGTCATGACCGTGCGCCACGCGAACGTGCCGCAGCGCGGCCTCACGATGCCGTGGAAGAAGAAGGTCTCCAACCCCGACTACCCGAAGAAGAGCAACGACCCGTGGACCTGGGAGCCCCAGCCTCCCGTGAGCGCCACGATCCCTTCGTGGGAGGCGGAGTGGATCAACGCCCAGACGTTCGAGCTCTGGTACAAGCCGTCCTTCCCCGACAAGCCGGCCTCCCGGGACAAGCAGGTGATCCTCGCGTGGACCGGCGGCGAGCCGCGGCGCCCCGACATGAGCACGGCAAGCTCGGACGTCGCCGGCGCGGTCTCCGGGATCACCTACGGCGCTCACGCGGAGTGCAAGGTCTGGCTCGAGCCCGTGCCGGGCCGGACACCGGCCGAGCTCACGCTCCGGGCCGAGGTCTCGGTGGACCGCACGCCGGCCTCGAGCGGCCCGTTCAGGACCGTCCTCAGCGGGCCGATCGCCGTGCGCGCGGGGACGTGGCACCACGTCGCGCTCGCCTTCCACGCGGTCTCGGGCAACGACGACGGCCCGGAGCACGTCCAGCTCTTC
>JACQDU010000175.1 GCA_016200955.1 bacterium | reverse complement strand
CGAGGTCGGCGGAGAAGGCGTCCTTCCTGAGCTCGACCTCGATCCCGTGAGCGCTCTCTCCGAGCGGGACGAGCGCGCTCTCGTCGAGCGAGTCGTGGACGAGGAGCCTGTGCGCCGGGAAAGACGCGGCCGTCTCTCCGTAGAGCGAGACCAGGTCCGCCCGCGAGGGCCGCGGACGAAGGCCGCTCGCGCAGACCAGCGTGACCGTGCTCCGCGCGACTCCTCTTGCGTCGAGCACTCCGAGCACGGCCTCGAGCGCGAGCGCGCGCGAGCGCGGCCGCTCGAGCGCCGCGCACGCGAGCGGGTCGTCGAGCGCGAGGAGCACGCGGTCTCCCCGGTGCACGAGCGTACGCAGGGCCTTTGCTCCTCTCGGGCTCTCGAGGGCCTCGGTGAGAGCGGCACGGAGGTCCGGCATCGGGTTCACGGGTGTCCTCTCACCATTTGCGGGGGCTTCGCCCCCGCATTCCCCCCCTGCTCGGGCCAGCGGCGATCCGCGCCGCGTGTTTCACCATTTGCGGGCTTCGCCCCCCGCATTCCCCCCTGCTCGGCCCAGCGGCGATCCGCGCCGCGTGTCCCCCTGCTCGGCCCAGGTGCGAGCCGCGCCGCGTCACTTCGTGCCGCGTCGCTTCTCGCAGCGGGCCTGCGCTTCGTCCCGAACGAGGAAAGCTCGCTCGAGGCGATCCGATGCTAGCATTCTCGCCGGACCCCAGAACTCGACGGGAGAGCCGCCCATGCGTCTTTTCAGGACTTCGCTCGCGATCGGCCTCGCCGCGCTCGTGGGCGCTCTCGCGATGCCGGCCCTGCGCGCGCAGGACGCGCCCAAGCCGCCCGAGACGAAGCCGGTCACGCTCGAGAGCGTGAAGAAGGACTTCGAGGACTACTGGGTCGTCTACGAGAAGGAGTACCTCCCCTACGAGAGCCTGATCTCCGCCGAGGAGCGCGACCTCTTCGCCCAGAAGGGGAGTATGCTCGAGGAGAGGGAGAAGGCCCAGAAGAACCCCCAGGACCAGGGCCTCAAGCTCCACGCCGACTCGCTCGAGGCCGAGTTCAAGAAGGCGCTCGAGAAGCACATGGCCCGCCGCCCCGACTGGGAGAAGCGGAACAAGGACCACCTGACGAAGGTCCAGCAGATGATGGCGTCTCTCATGGACCTCGTCCGCCAGAAGCCGGACGAGAAGGCCCCGCTCGTCCTGCGCGTCAAGCTCCTCGCCGACTTCGGAGCGACTCCGAGCATCGTGGGCGAGGCCGCCCGGCTCTACCGCCTCTATCCCGACGAGCGCGACGTCCGCCTGGCCTTCGCGCAGACGCAGCTCGCGATCCCCGACGACGGAGGCGACCCGCGCGACCCGCGCCACTACCCGGGCCGCGGCGCCCGCTTCGAGCGGGTCTACGAGCTCCTCGCTCCGATCGCGAAGGCGGAGCCCGAGAACGAGAGCGTCCAGCTCATGTTCGGCGCCGCCGCGTGCGCTCTCGGGAAGAACGACGAGGCGACGAAGGCCCTCTCGTCGGTGACTCACTTCGACAAGGTGAACCCCGCCGTCCGGATCCTCATGGGGAACCACCACGACCCGGAGGCCGCCTTCACGACCTGGTCGTCCGTCGCCAAGGCGCTCGCGGAGAAGCCCGACGATCCGGACAAGCGCTGGGAGCGCGCGCGCATGATCCTCCAGTGCCGCGCCATGCGGTGCGCTCTCCCGGATCTCGAGGCCGTGGCCAAGCAGAAGCCGACCGACGCGGAGCTCACGCGCCTTCTCTCGAGCTGCTACTTCCAGTCGAACTCGTTCGAGCGGGCCGTGCCTTTCCTCACGGAGCGCGCCGGAAAGAACCCCGAGGACGACATCCTCCACGCGGTCATCGCGGTCTGCCTCCACAACGCGAACCGGGTCGTCGAGGCGAAGGAGGAGTTCGGGAAAGTCAAGCGACCCGCCGCTCTCCCGAAGCAGCTCGGGCCCGAGGTCGAGGCCGTCATGGCCGGCGACGGCGAGGCCTGGGAGAAGGAGCTGAAGGAGCGCGAGGCGGACGAGAAGCGCGACAACCCTCGCGTCCTCCTCGAGACCGAGCAAGGGAGCATCGCGCTCGAGCTCTTCGAGGACACCGCGCCGAACACCGTCGCGAACTTCGTGAGCCTCGTCGAGAAGGGCTTCTACGACGGGATCATCTTCCATCGCGTCATCCCGAGCTTCATGGCCCAGGGAGGCGACCCCGATGCGACCGGCGGCGGCGGCCCGGGGTACACCATCAAGGATGAAGCAGGCGAGAGGAACGTCCGCCTTCACTGGCGCGGCACGCTCTCCATGGCGAAGACGGCCCAGCCCGACACCGGAGGGAGCCAGTTCTTCATCTGCTACAAGCCCTGCGAGCACCTGAACCACAAGCACGCCGTCTTCGGTCGCGTGATCGAGGGGCAGGAAGCCGCGGACCGCCTCGAGATGGGCGACGCGATCAAGAAGGCGACCGTGATCCGCAAGAGGAACCACCCCTACGTCCCCGAGACCGTCGGAGGGAAGCCCTGGTCGTCTCCCCCGAAGGCTCCCGACAAGAAGGACGAGAAGTCGGGAGAGAAGAAGGACGAGCCTCCCAAATAGTGCGTTGAAACGGGACGCGAGCGGGTCTAGTCTCCTGTTGTCGGGGGTCCATGTGAGCGAAGACCGGACGATCACCTGCAGCGACTGCAACCAGACCTTCACCTTCACGGCGGAGGAGCAGTCCTTCTACGCCGAGCGCGGCTTCCAGGAGCCCAAGCGGTGCAAGCCCTGCCGCGAGTCGCGCAAGGCCCGCGGCCCCGGCGGCCGCGGCGGCGGAGGCGGCGGAGGGGGTGGCGGCGGCCGCGACCGCGGGCCTCGAGGCGACCGCCCGCCCAAGCAGATGTTCCCGGCCACGTGCGCCGAGTGCGGCAAGGCGACCGAGGTCCCCTTCGAGCCCAAGAGCGATCGCCCGGTCTATTGCAAGGACTGCTTCAAGACGATCCGCGAGCGCGGGGGCGGCGGGCGGGAGTAGCCCGCCACCCGCGCCCTGACTCGAGAAGACCGGAACTCTCACCTCGCGGGCGACGTCTCCTCTCTCGTGATGTTCTCGGGGAGAGTCTCCCTGCCTTTCATGGCATGCTATCCCGCGGGCGCCGGCGCTCACAGCGGGGGGCGCGGCGCGTATATCGCCTCGGGTGGTAGGGATCAGGGAGGCGCTCGGTGAGCCAGACTGAGAGGGCGTCGGGCTCGAAGGCCCCGGTCGCCGTGGCGGTCGTCGTCATCGTCCTCCTCGTGGGAGCGCTCCTCCTGCTCCTGAGCCCGGCCGACACGAAGTCGCGCGGGCGCGACGCACGCGGGCCCGGGGGAGCGGCGGTGACGACCGCGAGGGTAGCGCTCGCTCCTCCGACGCTCGAGGCTCAGGGCGCGATCACGACCGGCGCTCCCGTGAAGGCGGGGTCTCTCGTGAAGGTCGCGGATGCCGGAGCGAAGCCCCAGAAGCCGGGGAAGCACCTCCGCCACACGGGCATCGCCGCTCTCTGGTCGGGCGCTGCGACGAGCGACCCCGTCGATCCGGATGACGTGGCGAACCGGAAGACCGGAGTGCGCGGGCGAGTCGTGGACTCCCGCGGCGCTCCCGTCGAGGGAGCGACCGTCCAGCTCTCGGGCTCCAAGGACTCGCCCGTCGGGTCGATGAAGAAGGTTGGCGGGAACGGCCTCATGAAGACCTTCGTCATGCGCGGAGGAGGCGGCGGCGCTCCCATGGGCTTCGGTCTCGGAGGAGAGACCGAGTCGCGCGAGGAGAAGACCGACGCCGACGGACGCTTCGTCGTCCTCGGGCTCTCGGTCTCCTACCATTACACGATCGAGATCACGCCTCCGCCGGCCTGGATCGATGCGACGGCCGATGCTCCCTCGCTGAAACAGGACGAGGTCGTGGACGCCGGCGACGTGAAGGTCGCCCGTGCCGCCACGATCTCGGGGATCGTCCTCCTCCCCGGAGGAGCGCCCGCGCGCGGAGCGTGGGTCGGGCTCGATTCGTCGGGCGGCATGGCCATGGGAGGCGGAGGCACCATGGTCGCCTTCGCGGCCAAGGCGAACCTGCAGGGCACGCCCGCACCCGACGACAGCCCGCCGGACGGCGTCTACCTGGACGATCCCGTGAAGACCGACGACGCCGGCCGCTTCACGATCGAGCACGTCGAGCCCGGCGAGCACGCGGTCGTCGCCGCGAAGCGCGGCTTCCGCTCGGCTCGCTCGCCCAGGATCGAGGCGAAGGAAGGCGAGCCGACGACCGGGCTCGAGCTCAAGCTTCAGGACGGCCTCAAGCTCGTCGTCGTCGTGAAGGACGGTGAGAAGCGGCCGATCCGCGGCGCGAAGGTCACGACCGGCCCCGGCGGCTTCATGTGGGCCGGCTCCCAGAGCGGAGACGCCGTCGTCACGGACGAGCAGGGAGAGGCCGTTCTCGCGGGCCTCGCATCGAGCGAGCTCACGGTCTCGATCCAGGCCGACGGCTACAGCGCGTACTCCCGGAGCATCTCGCTCGACTCGGGCGAGGAGCGGCGCGTCTTCGTGCTCCAGGAGGGCGTGGACGTGACGGGCCAGCTCGTGGACGAATCGGGAAAGCCGGTCAAGGAAGCGAGCGTCTGGTCGCAGCCCCAGGTCGCCCGGGCTTTCTCCCGCGACGACATGATGCAGCACAGCGCGAGCTACGCGCACGACCAGTCGGGCGAGGACGGCCGCTTCCGGTTGAAGGGGCTCGCTCCCGGCGACTACCAGATCCAGGCCCAGGCCCAGGGAGTGAGCCACGTCCAGAAGGAGGTCTCGCTCGCCAAGGGAGCGGGCACGGTGGACCTCGGCGTCCTTCGCATGGGATCGCTCGGGACGATCGTCGCGATCGTGCTCGGACCCGACGACAAGCCGATCGCCGGAGCCACCGTCCAGGCGAACCGCGACCAGCAAGGCGGCATGGTCCACGTGATGTACGGCATGGGAGGGAGCACGAACGAGACCGACGCCCAGGGGAAGATCGAGCTCAAGGACCTCGAGCCCGGCGACTACACGGTGACGGCGCGCAAGGACGGCTTCTCCGACGGGAGCCAGGGCGGGATCAAGGTCGCGATCGGCGCGCCGGCACAGGCGACGATCCGCCTCGCCGCGGGCGGCACCGTGACCGGGACGGTCATGGGAGCCGACGGGACGCCGAAGTCGGGAGTCTGGGTCTGGCTCATGAAGCAGGGGGCGGGCTTCGGGACGGCGCAGGCCGCGACGGACGCGAACGGCCGCGTCGAGTTCGCTCACGTGCCGGCGGGGACCTACAAGCTCGGGGCGCAGAAGGGCACCGACGACGTGGGAGGCACCTGGTTCACCGTCGCCGACGGCGCGACCGTGACGCGCACGATGCGCTCCCAGGTCCAGCCGACGCTCGACGGGACCGTGCGCCGGGCCGACGGCTCCCCCGTCCCGGGAGCGCAGGTCGCCTTCGGCATGTTCAACGCCTTCCCCGTGGGGCCGGCCGATGCCGAGGTCTTCCCTCAGAAGACGACCACCACGGACACGGCGGGCCGCTTCCACCTGGACGAGCTCACCGTGGGAGGAAGCCAGGGAGTCACGATCACGACGCCCGAGGGGAAGAAGCTCACCTACAAGGTCTCCTTCCCCGACTCGGGATCGCTCCAGCGAGACTTCGTGCTGCCCGCGCCCTCGACGCTCGTCGTGCTCCCCGTGAGCGTCGTGGACGAGAACGCGCAGCCCCTCGCGGGAGCGACGGTCACGCTCGAAGGCGACGACCCGACCCGCCCCGTCGTCCACTCCGAGCGCACGACGGACGAGTCCGGCTCCGCGCGCCTCGACGGGATCCAGTCGGGCCGGAGCTACAAGCTCTCGGTGAGCGCGAGCGGCTACGCGACGACTTCTCTCACGACGCTCGTCTCCGAGACTCCCGCGGTGGTCCGGCTCGTCCTCCCGCGGGGCGGCTCGCTGTTCCTAAAGACGCAGACGAGCGGCGCGACCGGGCCGAGCTACGCGACGGTCAGCGTGACCTCGACCGCGGATGCGAGCGACACGCGCAAGGCGTTCGCCGCGATCGGCCAGAAGGTCCGTATCTCCGGCCTCAAGATCGGCGCGACCTACGAGGTCGCCGTGAGCGCGCCGGGCTTCCAGGCCGTGAAGATCACGCTGCGCGTGGACGGCGACCCGGAGACCCCGCAGACCCTCACACTGGCGCCCGGCTAGCGTGCGATTCCGGCGCTCGAGGAGCCCAGGCGAGCGGCGTCGAGCCGCGGTGAAAGTCACCGCGCCTCGGCTCCGCCCGAACCGAACGCCACGCCTCGAGGCGCGGCAGACCATTACGTTCTTCTCGCTGCCGGAAGACCGACGTCGACCGCCGTTTCTTCTCGCCGCGCGAAGAACTCGTCATGAGGAGTACAGAATGTCAGGTAAGAGAGCCGCGGTCGCTTTTCTCTCCCTCGCCTCGCTCGCTCTCGTCGCGACGAGCGCTCGCGCGGGAGACGACCTCGCGACCAATCGCCTGAGCGTCGCCGTGAAGGGCCAGGCCGTGGTCACCGCCGACGCCGTCGAGATCGAGCTCACGGTGAGCGGGAAGGCCGACGACTTCGCCGAGGCGGAGAAGGTGTACAAGGAGAGGCTGAAGCGCGTCCTCGACGCTCTCAGGGGCGGCAAGGTCGAGCCCAAGGCCGACGAGGACGGTCCCAGGAAGCCGAAGAAGGAGAAGGCCCCCGAACCGAGCGACGCGATCCCGGTCGAGGTCACGGAGCGCGGGCTCGTCATCACGGCCGGCGTCGACGACGCTCCCGTCCCGGGCGGCGCCGTGAGGGTCATGCGCGCCGTCGGCCCCGGCGGAGCGCCCGCTCGCCCGAAGGTCGACTCGCCGATGCGGATCCAGAGCAAGGTCGTCGCGAGGATCGCGGAGATCAAGAAGCTCGACGTGGCGGCGCTCCGGCGCCGGATCGGAGGGCTCGTCGACTCCGCGATCGAGGCCGGCGCCGACGACGCGAGCGGCGAGGGCGTCGCTCCCGTGATCCGCTTCGTCGCCGACGATCCCGAGGCTCTCAGGAAGGCGGCTTACTCGGACGCGCTCTCGAAGGCGAGGAAGCGCGCGACGGAGCTCGCGACGCTCGCGGGCTGCAAGGTCGGGCGAGTCGTCGCCGTGCACGAAGCCTCGCAGAAGCCCGACGACGCGAAGCCGGCGGCCTCGATGTCCTCGACCTCCGTCGTCCTGTCGAGCGCCGCTCCCGCGGGGAAGCCCAGGGAAGCTTGCATGGACCTCTCGGCCGAGGTCGAGCTCCGGGTCGAGTTCGCCGTCGAGTGAGTCTCTCAGCGCCTCGGCGCGCGCCGTGACCGCGGCTTCATGCCCGCGGTGTGACGGATCACGGTCCCGCCGTCGCCCGAAGCGTCGAGGGGCCTCACGGCGCGGCCGAGGGCGTGGGCCATGAGCGTCTTGACC
The DNA here is from genome assembly GCA_016200955.1 of bacterium. Lineage (GTDB taxonomy): Bacteria > Planctomycetota > J058 > J058 > JACQDU01 > JACQDU01. The sequence goes on along the minus strand of JACQDU010000175.1, from coordinate 757 downwards.
GCGGGCCGCTCGAGGACGGAGGCGTCGTCGAGGCGGATGTGGCGCACTCTCGTGCCGCTTCCCTGGAGGAGCTTCCCGGGATCGGGGAGGCTCGGTCCTCCCTGGAGGAAGTAGAGGTTGACCCAGCGCGTGTAGAGCGCGATCGAGAAGATCGCCTCGGTGACGCGCTCGCTGGGGCCGAAGCCCACGACGAGGGAGCCTCGCTTGTCGTAGACGAGCTCGGTCGAGCCCGGGAGGCGCGCTCGCAGGATCGCGAGAGCTCCCCTCGCGACTCTCTGGACCTCGGGCGCGTACTTCGAGATGAAGCCGTCGAGCTGCTTTCGAGGAGAGAGCGGCTTCTCTTTCACGAGAGCCTCGCCTTCCTGGACCCGTGGCGCTTCGCGGACGCCGCCGACTCCCCGAGGTCCTGGAGAACGGCGTCCGTGACGGCGCCGAGAAGCGAGAGGCCCTCCGGCACGCGGAGACGCCTCAGCGGGACCGAGGTCGCGACGTGTCTGAGGAAGCGGAGCTGCCGCTCGAGCATCGCCGCGTCCTCGACATCGAGCCGGAAGGCGGACTCGACGAGAGCCATGAGGCCCTCCGCCGGCGCGAGCGCGTCGATCGAGACCTCCTTCGCCCCACGCGCGAGACAGTAGATCCCCGCGAGAGGTAACGGGCCTTCCGGAAGCGCCGCCCCGGGGAGAAAGCGCACCTTCGTCGTAGCGGGAGAGAGCGGGAGCGCGCGCGCGTCTCCCGGCGCGATCGCGTCCAGGACGTC
>JACQDU010000159.1 GCA_016200955.1 bacterium | reverse complement strand
GGCCGCGCGGATCTCCTCGCGCTTCTCCTTGAGCTGAGCCGTTCCTCTCGCCCGGCACGCCCCGTGCTGTTCCGGGGAATGACGGCGGGCCTTCCGGCGTTGGTCGAGGGAGGCCGCAGGAGAGCGCCATGAACGGGCTCAAGACAGCCATCCTCCTCGGTACGCTCACGGGACTGCTCGTCCTCGTCGGCCACTTCGCGGGAGGCACCCAGGGAGCGCTCATCGCGTTCGGGTTCGCTCTCGCGATGAACTTCGTGAGCTACTGGTGGAGCGACAAGATCGTCCTCGCCCTCCACGGAGCACGGGAGGTCGGACCCGACGAGGCTCCGCGCCTCCACGCGACCGTCGATCGGCTCTCCGGGCGCGCCGGGATCCCGAAGCCGCGCGTCTACGTCATGGAAGACCGCTCGCCGAACGCCTTCGCGACGGGCCGCAACCCCAGGCACGCCGCGATCTGCGCGACGACCGGGATCCTTGACATCCTCGACGACCAGGAGCTCGAAGGCGTCCTCGCCCACGAGCTCGGCCACGTGAGGAACCGCGACATCCTGATCTCGACGGTCGCCGCCTCGCTCGCGGGAGCGATCTCGCTCCTCTCCCGTCTCCTCTTCTGGACCGGCGGCTCGAGGAGCCGCGACGACCGGGAGAGCGGGAGCGGCGGCCTCGAGGCGATCGGCATGCTCGTCTCGCTCATCCTCGCACCGCTCATCGCCATGCTCGTCCAGCTCGCCGTCTCGCGCTCGCGCGAGTACGAGGCGGACAGGACCGGCGCGCTCCTCTCGGGCGAGCCCGAGGCGCTCGCCTCGGCGCTCGAGAAGATCCAGCGCACGACCGAGGTCGAGCCGCTCGCGACCGCGACCCAGGGGACGGCTCACATGTTCATCTCGAACCCCTACGGTGTCGTGAGGTCGTTCTTCTCGACTCACCCGCCGACCGAGAAGCGGATCGAGCGCCTGCTCGCCATGCGGCACGCCGCTCTGCAGCAGTGAGTCAGAAGCTCTCCTGGCACTTCTCGCAGAAGAAGTGAGCGCTGTCGTCCTCCTCCTGAGAGCTCGAGACCTTTGCTCTCCCGTGGAAGGGAGGCGGCCCGTCCCAGTAATAGAACCAGGGCACGGTTCGTTCCTCCGTGCCGCATTTCCGGGCAAGCCGGCAGCGTCGGGTCGCGGAACCGGAGTGGGGGCACCTCAAAGGTCTTCTTCACGTCGCCGAACGCGAGCTCGATCGAGCCGATGTCCTCGAGGTCCAGCGTCGTCTCGAAGACGTGCTCCGCGGTGCGGCCGCCCAGCATGCTGATCGCCCCGCGCGATTCCGGCTCGCCGGAGCTCCCGGGGCGTCCGACGATCCTGACTTCGGCGGTGGGGGGCTCACCCACCGAGCTCTCGAGGAGCAGCACGCATCGGGGGAAATTGTCCATGTCGGAGAAAGTTCCGCCGGCGAACGGGTGGGTGAGGCGGTACTCGAGCCCGACGGTCGCCTCACGACCGCCAACGAAGGCCACGACAAGCGCGCCGAGTCCGAGCAATGACGCGAGCGCGATGGAAAGACGGCGGCGGCGCATGAGCGACTTACCTCGGAGCCTTCACGAGCCGCACTCTACCGCTTGCGCGCTCCCGCGTGCTTTCCATTAGGATGCTCGCCATGTTCACGCCCATGCTGCACCTGGGGACGCGCGTCTCCGCGCCTCCCGGGACGGACGCTCGCTTCCTCGTGCCGCCGGAGGTCCTCCTCCGCCACGCCGTCTTCCTGGGAGCTTCGGGGAGCGGGAAGACCGTGGCCTCGAAGGTGCTCGTCGAGGAGATGCTCCGCTCCGGAGTTCCGTCGATCGTCGTCGACCCCCAGGGAGACCTGGCGAGCCTCGCGCTCCCGGGCGACGCGGCGGAGCTCGCGCGCCACGGCGTCCCGGACGAGATCGCGCGCGAGGTCCACGCGCGGGCGGAGGTCGTCATCTGGACTCCCGGGAGCGAGGCGGGGATCCCGCTCGGGCTCTCGCCGCTCACGCTCGCCGAGCTTCCCGAGGAGAGCGACGCACGCACCGAGACGATCGGCCTCGCCGCGCGCGCGGTCGTCTCGCTCGTCGGCATGAACCTCGAGAAGGAAGACGGGAAGTCCGCGGAAGCGGCGGTCGTCCTGTGCCTCGAGGACGCTCACGCGAGAGGCGACGACGTGCGCGGCTTCGAGGGGCTCGCGCGCGTGCTCACGGAGCCCACGGCCGCTCTCGCGGCGCGGCTCGACGGCGTCTCCGACGGAGCGCTGAGGGACGGGCTCGCGAAGAAGCTCCGCCGTTCTCTCGTCGGCTCGACGGGGAAGCTGTTCGACCGCGGAGTGCCTCTCGACATCGACGTGCTCCTCGGGCGCGACGAGCGCCTCCTCGGGCCCGCGGGAGCGAAGGGCGCCTACGCGAAGACGCGGTGCTCCGTGATCTACCTGAACTCGCTCCCGTCGCAGGAGGAGAAGGAGTTCTTCGTCGCCGAGCTCGTCCGGACGCTCACGCGGTGGATGCTCCAGCACCCGAGCGAGAAAGTGCAGTGCCTCTTTTTCATCGACGAGATCGCGCCTTTCCTTCCTCCCGTGAGGAAGCCCGCTTGCCGGGACGCGCTCAGGCTCCTCGTGAAGCAGGCGAGGAAGTACGGCGTCGCCTGCGCCTTCGCGACGCAGAATCCGGGAGACATCGATTACAAGTCGCTCGCTCAATGTAGCACGTGGGGCCTCGGGCGCATGACGCTCAAGCAAGACCTGAAGAAGCTCTCCGCCTTCCTCAAGGGAATCGCCCCGGCCCACGCCGAGAAGATCGAGGAGATGCTCCCCGCGCGGCCGGCGGGAGAGCTCCTCTTCCTCGCGCCCGACGTCGCGCAAGACGTCGTCACCGTGAAGACGCGCTGGCTCGCGACGGTCCACAAGACCCTCGACCTCGACGACGTGAAGGCGGCGACGACGCCCGAGCAGCGCGCGCTCTTCGCCGCCCTCGCCGTCCGGCTGCGCGGCCGCGAGGACGGCTCCTCTCCCACTCCGCCTCCTCCGCGCGTCGCGCACGAGCCGACGCCTTCCCCCCCGGGAGAGAAGGAGAAGCCGGAGAAGCCCCGCTCGTCTTCCTCCCAGGAAAAGCGTCGCGCCGCCGAGAGCGAGGACGACGACCGGAGCCTCGAGGACCAGGAAGCCGCCCCGAGCGACCTCGAGCAGCTCAAGCCGCGCCTCGCGGAGCTCCTCGAGAAGGAGATGGCGGCGCTCACGGCGGAGGAGGTCGTGGCGCTCGTGCGCGACGCTCCGGCCGGGCGGACGCGCCGCGCGCTCCGGGAGCTCGCCGAGGTCGAGGCGATCCGCCGCGACCGCTGCGGGCGCTCGTTCGTCCACTGGCACCCGCGCCACAGCTTCGACCTCGAGCGGAGGAAGCTCAGGCCCGTGCTCGTCGCCGAGGCGCGCGTGCTCGAGGGAGACGCGCTCTCGCGCGCGCACGCGTTCACGCGCTCGAGGCTCATCTTCTTCGACGCCGAGACCGTCTCGGGCCTCGCGCTCAAGCACCTCCCGCTCCACCGGGTCCGCGTGCGCGCGCAGCGGGAGAAGGGCCTCTTCCTGAAGGAGACGGTGAAGGTCGAGTCCACGCTCTACCTCCACCCGAAGGACGCGCGCGTGCTCGAGCTCTCGCGTGGAGAGCTGCGCTTCGTGCAAGCGCCGCGGGAGAAGGCCGAGGACGTCCAGGACCTCGACCAGGTCGTGACGGGCTTCGCGCGCTCCTCGCCCGGCGCGCTCGCGATCCGCCCCGAGCACGAGCCCACGCTGGAGACGGCCGAGGTCGAGGCGGCGATCAAGCGGAAGTTCGCCGTGGACGAGGTCCTCTCGGTCGACATCGTCCACCTCCCCTTCTGGGAGTTCGACCTCGTGGACACCAAGAGCAAGAAGCGCCGCTCCGGCGGGCTCGACGCGCTCCTGGGAGCGCCGTTCGATCCCGAGGCGGCCAGCCCCTCCACCTAATGAAAGGGCGCGATTCAGCAAGGTCTCCCATCCCGACCCCGCGAGAGAACACGAAGGCGCAAAGGCGCGAAGGCGCAAAGAACGTCCTGAAGAAGAAGCTCGGCGTCGCTGGCCGAGCCCTTGGCGTCTTCACATCTTCGCGTCTTCGCGTTCCCGACACCGCGCCGAGCGTTCATGGTCGCGAAGAAGCCCGTTGAAGAACGACGGCGAGCGACAGAGGTCACGGAGTCACGGAGCAACGCGGAGAGAACGCCGTTTCTCGGTGTTCTCGGTGCACTCCGTGGCTGGTTCCCCTTTCTCGACGGGCTGCTCTAGCGCTTCGCCCTCCGCGCTGCAAGGATCTCCGAGGCGCAGTCGTGCCTGGGAGAGTCCCGTGGCTCTGGGTGCCCTCGCACCGGGCTCCTCGTTCGGCGGCTATCGGATCGTCGATGTCATCGGCCAGGGCGGCATGGGCGTCGTCTACAAGGCCGAGGACACGAAGCACGGGAGGTTCGTCGCCCTCAAGCTGATCCACGGCGACCTCTGCTCCGACCCGACCTTCCTCGCCCGCTTCCGGCGAGAAGGGAAAGCCTCGGCCTTCATCTCCCACGAGAACGTGACGGCCCTCCACGACGCGGGGCTCGAGCGAGCGACTCCTTACCTCGTCTTCGAGTTCGTCGCGGGAGGGACGCTCGAGCAGCGGCTCGCGCGAGGTCCGGTGGAGTGGCGCGAGGCGGCGAGGATCGGCGCGGGGATAGCGCGCGGCCTCGCCGCGATCCACGCGGCCGGGCTCGTGCACCGGGACTTGAAGCCGGCGAACGTCCTCCTCGACGAGAAGGGGAAGCCCAAGCTCTCGGACTTCGGCCTCGTGGGAGCGACGTCGTCCTCGCTCGTCGTCTCCCGCGCGCTCACGAAGTCCGGCGATTTCGTCGGCACGCTCGAGTTCGTCTCGCCCGAGCAGGTGGACACGGCGGCGCAGGTCACGGGCCGCGCCGACCTCTACAGCCTCGGCGCGACGCTCTACATGATCCTCGCGGGGAGGCCGCCCTTCGAGGGAGAGGGCTACGCTCTCCTCAAGAAGCACATGCACGAGAGGCCGCGCCCGGTGAGGGAGCTCGTGCCCGAGGTGCCCGAGGAGCTGGACGGCCTGATCCTGCGGCTCCTCGAGAAGGACCCCGCGGACCGCCCGCGCGACCTTCCTGAAGCTCGGCGCCCGCGCCTATCTCGAGGGCAAGGCGCTCAGCCTCGCCACCTGGCCGCCGCCGGGAACGGCGGCAGCCTCC
>JACQDU010000158.1 GCA_016200955.1 bacterium | reverse complement strand
CCGATGGAAGCTCGGGGGCCTGGGCACGTCGAAGTGGATCTGCTGGAGGATCTCGCGCATCGTCCCGTCGAACGGCGTCTCGCCTCTCGTGACGACCTCGTAGAGGATCGAGCCGAGCGCGTAGACGTCGCTCCTCACGTCGACCTCGTGGATCCGTCCGCCCGCCTGCTCGGGAGGCATGTAGCGCAAGGTCCCGAGGACGTTCCCCTCGGCCGTCAGGTTCTGCGTGGTCCCGTCGATCCTCTTGGCGATCCCGAAGTCGAGGATGTGCGGCTCTCCCGAGGCATCCACGAGGACGTTGTCGGGCTTCAGGTCCCGGTGGATCACGCCGCGCGTGTGGGCGTGGTGGACCGCGTCGCAGATGTGCGCGAAGAGCACGAGGAGGGAGCGGAGGCTCTCGGTGGGCGTGCGGAGATGCTTCGAGAGGGGGATCCCCTCGATGAACTCCATGGTGAGGTAGTGGCGGCCGTCGTGCTCGCCCACGTCGAGGACCGAGACGATGTTCGGGTGGCGGAGCGCGCCCGCCGCCTCGGCCTCCCTGTGGAAGCGACGCTTCGCCTCGTCCGTCGCGAGAGCGCCCGAGAGGAGGACCTTGAGCGCGACGATCCTCTTGAGCCCGGTGTGGAAGGCGCGGTAGACGACTCCCATGCCGCCCCGGCCGAGCTCGGCCTCGATCCGGTAGCAGTGGAGCGAGCGCCCGGGGCTCAACCTCGCCTCGCCCGCTCCGTGCCCTCGCCTGAGCGCGAGGCGCCCTATGTCGCGCGCGAGCGTCGCGGGTGCCGTGCGCGGCCCGGCCGCCGCCGGAGCGATCTCGCGGAGAGCGCTCACGAGCTCGCTCGCCTTGGGTCGCTCCTCGGGCTTCTTCGAGAGGAGGCGCGCGACGAGGTCCGAGAGAGCCTGCGGGACCTCGGGCGCGATCCCGCTCAGGGTCTCCGGTCTCTTCTCGACCTGGGCTTTCAGGATCTTCGCCGCGTCGAGCTCCTCGTCGAAGAGCGCCCTCCCCGCGAGGGAGCGGAAGGCGAGGGCGCCGAGCGCGTAGACGTCGGCGGCCGGGGTCCAGCTCGAGCTCGCGGCGACCTCGGGCGCCATGTACTGCGCGCTCCCGAGGACCTCGTCCTGTCCCGTGAGGCGGACGGAGACGTCGTCCGAGAGCGCGATCCCGAAGTCGGCGAGCTTGACCGCGGCTCCCGGGAGGAAGAGGACGTTCTCCGGCCTCACGTCCCGGTGGAGGACGCCCTTCGCGTGGGGGGGCGGGCGGTCTCGTCGATCCCGTGGCCGACGACGCGCACGATCGACGGGGGATCGAGCTCGGCGAGCGTCCGCAACTCGCGGTCGAAGCGGCGGCGAGCCTCCTCGTCGCCTCCGGCCGCGGTGAGGACCTTGACCGCGACCTCGCGCCCCTGAGGGTCGACGGCGAGGAAGACCTCGGCGCGTCCTCCGGTGCCGAGGCGGCCTCCGAGCTCGTAGGGGCCTATGCGCCGCGGGGCGACGATCGCGGTCTGTCCACCCGTATCGAAGAGAGTCCGCCCGTCGGTCCGAACGTCCTCGCCGGCCACGTGCCCTTCCCGCGAAGCCTCACAATAGATCCCGCCCGCGGACCCGTGCCACTCCGAGTGGAGCGATTCACCACTTGCGGGGGCTGACGCCCCCCGCATTCCCCCCTGCTCGGCCGCGTGGCGAGCCGCGTCGCGTCACTTCGTGCCGCGTCGCTTCTCGCCGCGGGCCTGCGCTTCGGGCAAGCGCCCCACGCGCCCAAGCCCGCGCTTCGTGCCGGGGTGCGGGCGCTCCTCTACCAGCCTGACCGCTCCTTGAAGCGGCGGAGCTCGTCCACGCGGATCGCCCAGGAGACCTCGGCGGCGCTCTTCTCGCGGCGGACCTCGCGGCTCTTCTGGCCTTGCTTGGGCTGCACGACGACCTCGTAGTCGAGGCTCGCGTTGTTCAGGGCGACGACCTTGCCATCGGCGGTGAACATGGGAGAGCCCGAGGTGCCTCCCGTGAGGCTCGCGGAGTGCTGGATGAGCGTGCTCGCCTGGAAGCTGTCGATCTCGGCCTTGTAGTTCGTCATGCGGCTCACCCAGCCATCCTTGAAGGTCGCGAGGACTCCCTTGAAGTGGTGCGTCGTCTTGTCGAAGCTCGCGAAGTAACCCTGGGCGAGCTCTCCCGGGTAGCCGAGCGTCCCGAGCTGCGTCCCTCCGCGGAGGCGGCGCAGCTCCTCGTCCGACGCGAGCGGGAGCGGCACGAAGGACTGGCCGCCCGTGTCGATCTTGAGGAGACCCACGTCGGGCGATTGCGGCGTTCCGTTGAAGTCCGGGTGCCCCTTGAAGTCGACGAGCTTGAAGACCGCTCCGGTGTCGTTCGGCGAGCTTCGCGCGGAGGTCGGCGAGCTCCTTCTGGGTCGCCTCGAGCATCGCGTTCTTCTGCGCCTCCGAGAGGCCCTCGCGCTCGCGGATCTCGGCGAGCTTCCTGTCGCGCTCCTCGATCGCTCGAGCGAGGTCGTCCATCTGCTTCTTGAGGTCGCTCTCGTAGCGGGCCTTCATGGCATCCTGGTCGCGCCGCGATGCCTCGCGGAGCTCGTCCACGCTCCTCGCGTGCAGGATGAGCCCGCCTCCCGCGACGAGCGCGAGCACGAGCAGCGCCGAGAGAGCGGCCACGACGAGCAGGCGCTGCATCCTGACGCGCTCGTGAGCGATCACGTCCTCGAGCATGAGAAGAGTGGACTTCGAGACCTGCTTCTTCTCGGGCCGCGCGGGCTCGTCGCGCGGCTGGGCCGCCGCGACCGCCTCCTCGAGGACGGCCGCCGGTGAGCCCTTCGCGGGGGATGTCGCGACCGGCTCGGCGCGGGGCCGCGCGGGGACAGGCGTCGGGGGCCGCCCCGGCTCGCCTTCTCCCACGAGCTCGAAGCGGAGGATCGGCCCCCGATCGCCGAGCTTGACGAGGTCGTCGGGGGCGATCGTCCGGTGCTCCGCGAGCCTCTCGCCGTTGACGAAGGTGCCGTTCTTGGAGCCCATGTCCTTCAAGTAGAGGACGCCCTCGGTCGTGAAGACCGCGGCGTGGTAGCGCGAGAGCTTCTTCGCGTACTCGTCGAAGAAGACGTCGTTGTCGTGGAGCCTCCCGAGCTTCACGCACTCCTTCGCGAAGCGGGCGGGAGGTCGCGCGAGCTTCCCGCTGACGTGCGTGACGAGGATCTCGGCGGCCAAGAGGCTCCCCCGGCGGAGCTCATACTAGATGAGACGGGAGGGGTCTTGCGAGGCGGCGCGGCGGCGATTCGG
>JACQDU010000157.1 GCA_016200955.1 bacterium | reverse complement strand
GGGAGGCCCCGGCGGCGCGACCGACCCGTCGCGCGAGAGCTCGTCGAACCGGCTCTCGATGCTCCTCTCGGAGGAGATGGCGTGGGGCGATCCCGCGGTGATCCTGAACCTCCCGGGCCCCGGCCTCGGAGGGCCGCCCGTTCGCTTCAAGGGGACGCCCGAGCAGAAGAAGCACTTCCTCGGCATGTTCTCCAAGGACACGATCAAGTACGCCGCTTACGCTCTCACGGAGCCGGGCGCCGGCTCCGACGCCGCGAACCTCTCGACTCTCTGCAGGAAGGACGGCGACCACTACGTTCTCAACGGCGCCAAGTTCTTCATCACGAACGGCAAGAAAGCCGAGTGGACGACCGTCTTCGCGACGATCGACAAGTCGCTCGGGAGAGCGGGCCACCGCTGCTTCGTCGTCGAGAAGGGAACGCCCGGCTTCCGCGTGCCCAAGCTCGAGAAGAAGATGGGCCTCCGAGCGAGCGAGACGGCGGAGCAGGTCTTCGAGGACTGCCGCGTCCCGGTCGAGAACCTCCTCGGCGGCGAGAAGTACTACGAGGACGCGGGCAAGGAAGGCTTCAAGGGAGCCATGAAGACCTTCGACGCCACGCGACCCCTCGTCGCGATCATGGCGGTCGGGATCGCTCGCGCGGCGTTCGAGATCTGCCGCGACTGGGTCAAGTCTCACTTCGCGCTCGCTCAGCACACGCCGCGCTTCAGGCGCGTCGCCGAGGACCTCGCGTGGATGGAGCGCGAGATCCACGCGGCGCGGCTCCTCTGCTGGCGCGCGGCTTACTTGCTCGATGTGAGGAAGCCGAACGCGAAGGAGAGCTCCATGTCGAAGGCTTATGCGGGCACCATGGTCCAGAAGGTGACCGCGAAGGCGATCGAGATCATGGGGCCCGAGGGAGTGCTCGACAACCACATGATCGAGAAGCTCTACCGGGACCAGAAGGTCTACGACATCTTCGAGGGCACGGGGCAGATCCAGCGAGTCGTCATCTCGCGGCGGCTGTTCGAGGGGTATCACTGAGCCCGGGAGACGCCCTCAGCGCATCCGCCTCGGTAGATCGCGGAAGATCTGGGAGCACGCGACCTCGAGCCCGGGCACGCTCTCGCTCGTGACCTTCTCCTTGCCCTCGAGCGTCGCGACGAGCTCGAGGCCGCTCTCGGTGCTGCGATGAACGTCGACGGTCCGCTTCTCGGGATCGACGAGCCAGAGCTCGGGGAGGCCGGCGTTCGCGTAGATGCGGCGCTTTCTCACCCGGTCGCGAGCCTTGTCACTCGAGAGGACCTCGACGACGAGGTCGGGAACGCCGTGGACGCCGTTCCGCTCGAGGCGAGCTCGGTTCTTGCGACGGAGGAAGATCACGTCGGGGACGAGGACGTGCTCGGGGTCTTCATGCGCGCCCTTCAGGAAGACGTCGATCGGTCCAGCGAAAACGCGACCGAGCCGCTTGCGTCGATCCTGGAAGGCGATGAAGACCCGCAGGAGGTTCATCACGATGATCTGGTGAATCGCGAACGGGGAAGGTGACAAGACGAGCTCTCCGTCGATGAGCTCGTAGCGTCTATCATCGTCCAGCGACAGGTAGTCCCGGACGGTGGCGCGCTTCGGTGCGGTTCTAGCTCGATCGTTCACGACTCACCCGGGACCAGATTATCCGCCGGGCACCGTCACCGCGAGCGCGGGCGTGCTTCACCGCGAGCGGGCGCCGGCCAGGGCCGAACGCGGCCACGACTCTCCCGGAAAATCGAAGTCGCGTGTTCCGGTACGGGCCGAGCGGGCGTAATCAAGGGTAGAGAGCACGCCGAGGATACTCCCATGACGGCAGAGACGGCTCCCGTCAACGCTCCGACGAGATGGGCGCTCGCGCGCACCGAGGGCGCAGGCAAGAAGGATGCGCGCGTCCTCGCCTTTCCGTGCGTCCTGGGCAGGCTCGCCCCGTCCACGGTGCTCGTGGACGAGCCGGGCGTCTCCCCCGAGCACTGCATGCTCATCGAGGACGCGGGAGCGGTCTTCGTGGTCGACCTGAACTCGTCTTCCGGGACGTTCGTCGACGGCACCCGGGTCCGCGCGCGCGCGCGGATCGAGGCGGGCTCGAAGCTCGCTCTCGGGAGCACGACGTTCCGTCTCGAGCTCGCGCGAGCGGCGGTCGGGGCGACTCCTCCCGCGGCCAGACCCCGAGCGCGCGTCGTCGTGGAGGTCGCGCCGGCGCGCCCCGCGAAGAGGGTGCGAGTCGCCTTGGCGCCGAGCTCGCGCGAGAAGGTGAGAGCGCTCGTCGCGACCCTCGCTCTCCTGGGCTTCTTCCTCGCGCTCGCTCTCGTGGCGCTCCGGCGCGCGGACGCGGGGGGCGAGGACGCTCCTCCGAGGGCGGCGCGCGAGGTCGGCGACCGGTAGCTCTGCGCCCTTTCGAACCGGGCGTCCGGTCGTGTAGGATCGGGCTCCGTGAAACTAGAGGATCTCGCGAAGGAAGCCGCGTCGCTCGACGCGGCCGCCTTCAAGAAGAAGTACCCGGCTCCGGCGCTCGTGCTCCAGCTCTCGACTCCGACTCCTCCCGCGGGTCCCTTCGGCATGAAGCTCAAGCCCAAGACCGAGGACGCGGGAGGCGGCGGCCCTGCGAAGAAGCCCGGCTTCGACACGATCCACGGCTTGAAGGAGGTCCTCGGCAAGGCGAGCCCGGGGAAGGTCGGGACGTCCGAGGTCCTCTTCCTCCAGAAGAGGGCCGGCGCGCCCAAGACCGGGGCCGTCAGCGTCGGCCGGGCCGACGAGAACGATGTCCCGATCGCCCAGAAGACCGTCTCGAACGTCCACGCTCACTTCATCCGCGACGGTTCTTCCTGGAAGGTCGCGGACCAGGGCTCCTCCAACGGGACGTTCGTGGACGAGGAGCGTCTTCCCGCTCGTGGGTCCGCGAAGCTCACGAACGGGACTCGCGTCGGCTTCGGGCCCAACGTGAGGGCGAAGTTCTGGACGCCGCAAGGGCTGTACGACTTCCTCGCGATCTACCGCACCGGAGTCGACGACCTCTGAGAGCTCGCTCTCGACCACAATGAGCGTCATCTGCCCGATCCTCTTCATGGGCGGCCTCGTGGCTTTCATCTTCCTCTTGATCTCGCTCCAGGCGCACAACGTGGGCAACCGCTCCTACAAGACGCTCGCCGCGCTCGTCGAGGACCTGGAGCCGCGGCTCGGTCTGGAAGGCACCTTCCCCGACAGGCGCTTCGCGGGCGTCGCTGACGTGGCCTTCGACGGCTCGCTCCCGAGCGGGCGCGGGGCTCACGTGCGCTTCCTGCTGGAAGGGAAGCTCGAGATCACGCGCCTCCGGGTGGCCGCCGATGACGCTCCTCGCCTCACGATCACGGAGGAGACGATCCTGACGCCGCTCGCGAAGTGGCTCGGCATCGTGCGCGAGATCGAGGTCGGGGACAAGCGCTTCGACGACCGTTTCCTGCTCGAGTCGCGCAGCGAGCGCATCGAGAAGGTGCTCCGGCCCGAGGTGAGGAGTCTCATCACGCGCGCCTTCGACGAGTTCAAGCTGAGGAAGCTCGAGCTCGACAATGGGAGCCTCGCGGCCGATCTCACGCGGATGAGCCTCGATCCCCACGAGTACGGGGACCTGCTCGCTCTCCTCGACGAGATCGCCCTCGCGTTCGACCGCACCAAGATCCGGATCCACGCGCTCGGGACGGACCGCTTCGCTCTCTCGGGGATCGGCGGCAAGACGCGCTGTGCTTACTGCCACGAGCACGTGACGGGAGAGGAGCCCGAGCTCGTCGCGTGCGACCGCTGCCACACCGTCTTCCACGAGGAGTGCTGGGCCGAGCTGGGGCACTGCGGCGTCATCGGTTGCACGGGCGGCAAGCCCGAGCGCGGGCGCGTGCACTGAGGGTGCCCGGTCGTTGTCGGGGGCGCATGAGAGGATCCGCCTCACCTGCGAACGGGGAGCGCGGGTCGGGACGGCACTCTCGATCTCCCGGGCCGGGTGAAAGTGGGCGGGCTGGGTCGAGCCAGCAGCCCGGGAGATATCCGCTCGCGTCGGCGCCGACAAGCGCGAGCGTGGCGGAGGGTGTCGCGTCCCTGGTGGGAACGGACCGGGGATCATGTTCAGGTCCGTCACCCCGAACGCGGCACCCCCGCTTTGACGGTAGG
>JACQDU010000165.1 GCA_016200955.1 bacterium | reverse complement strand
GCCGACGTCGGGCCGGATCTTCTTCGAGGACACGCGCGCGGCCAAGATCGCGCGGATCCGCGCGGTCGGCTGCACGCACTTCGTGGACGACCTCGAGGAGGTCTTCCTCGAGGCCGACTTCCCCGAGCACGTCGAGCGTCACCTCATCATCATGGACGCCGACGACGAGAGAAAGGCCGGTCCCTACCGCATGCACGCGGATTGGTCCTCCATCGCGGAGGCGGTCCTGGGACCGGAGGAACGCCTGCGGAGCCTCGCGGAGAGGCTCGCCGGCGCGACTCCGACGAGCATCGAGCTGTGTCGTCGAGGAGGGAACAACCGCGTCTACCGCGTCGAGACGACGCGAGGGCTCTCCGCGCTCAAGGTCTATCCCTCGATCGCAGAGGATCCGCGCGACCGGCTCGGACGCGAGCACCGGAGCCTCGCGTTCCTCGCTCCGCGATTGCCGAAGGGCCTCGTCCCGGCGCCGCTGGCGATCGACCGCGAGGCGCGCGCCGCCCTCTACGAGTGGGTCGAGGGCGTTCCCGTGAACGCGATCGATGCCTCCGCGCGGCACGGGCAAGACGTGGACGCGGTCGTCCGGTTACTCGCCGCGCTCCACGAAATCGGTTCCGAGGGCCAGGATCTCCCCGAGGCGACGGAGCCGTGCCTGGCTGCGAGCGAATTGCTCGCGCGGCTCGATGCCCGCCTCGGGCCTCTCAAGGCTGCGAGCGGGAACGAACCAGAGCTCGGGTCCTTCCTCGAGAGCGTGTTCGAGCCGCTCGCGGCCCTTGCCCGCTCCGATCTCCTCGAGGTGTACGCGCGCCTGGGCTGGAGCCTGGCAGCGAGGATCGAGCGATCGCGGCAGACGCTCTCACCCTCGGACTTCGGCTTCCACAACGCGCTCCGGCGAGGCTCGGGCGCGCTCGCGTTCGTCGACTTCGAGTACTTCGGGTGGGACGATCCGGTGAAGGCCTCCTCCGACTTCCTCTGGCACGCGGGCATGAAGCTCTCGCCGGCCGAACGCACCGCGTTCCTCGAGGGAGCGTGCGGCGCCTTTGGCGACGACGAGACGTTCGCCGATCGCCTCGCCGCGCAGTTCCCGCTGCACGGGCTCCACTGGTGTCTCCTCGTCCTGAACGAGTTCCTCCCGGAGCGCTGGAAGCGACGCGTGCTGGCGGGAGCTTCCGAGAGCTGGGAGATGGCGAAGCGAGCTCAGCTCGAGAAGGCCCGCTCGATCCTCACCCGCGTGAGGGCGGTTCGCGAATCGCGCGCTTCGCTCAGGAACCTCGTCGCGGCAGGAGCGACACAGTGAAGCAAGACGACCGCTCGCGGCGCATCCGGTCCATGATCATCGACGCGCTCGAGGGGGGCGGGCGAGGCCATGTGGGCGCAGCTCTCTCGCTGGTCGAGATCGTCCGCGTCCTCTACGACTCCGTCCTGCGCGTGCGCCCGAGCGAGCCTCGCTGGCCCGAGCGCGACCGCTGCATTCTCTCGAAAGGCCACGGGTGCCTCGCGCTCTACGCCCTGCTTGCCGACAAGGGATTCTTTCCCGTCGCCGAGCTCAAGCGACAGTGCAAGGCCGGCGCGCTCCTCGGCGGACACCCGGAGGCTCACATTCCGGGCGTCGAGGCCTCGACGGGAGCGCTGGGCCACGGGCTGCCGATCGGTGTCGGCCTCGCCCTCGCCGCGCGCCTCGACCGGCGCCAGAGCCGTGTCTTCGTGATCGTCGGAGACGGCGAGCTCGGGGAGGGCTCGGTGTGGGAGTCGCTCCTCGCCGCGGCGAAGCACCGACTCTCGAACCTCACGGTGATCGTCGACGCGAACGGCATGCAGTCGTACGGTCTCGTGAAGGACGTCCTCGACCTCGACCCGCTCCCCGCGAAGCTCGAGGCGTTCGGGTGCGCCGTGCGCGAGGTCGACGGCCACGACGTGAGCGCGCTCGAAGCGATCCTGGCGAACGTCCCGCGCGATGCGTCCCGGCCGACGGTCGTCGTCGCTCGAACCGTGAAGGGCCGCGGGGTCGACTTCATCGAGAACGATGCGAGCTGGCATCACAAGGCACAGTTCACGAAAGAAATGGCGGCGCGCATGCGCCAGTCCCTGGAGCAGACGCCGTGAGAGCGGCCGCGATCGAGATGGTCCACGAGCTCGCCCGTCGCAACCCGAAGGTCGTCTTCATAGGCTCCGACCTGGGCTCGGGTGTCCTCGACGCCATGAAGAAGGAGATGCCCGAGCGCTTCTTCATGGAGGGAGTGAGCGAGGCCAACATCATCGGCATGGCTGCCGGCCTCGCGATGGACGGCTACATTCCTTACATCAACACGATCGCCACGTTCCTCACGCGGCGCTGCTTCGAGCAAGTGGCGGTCGATCTCTGCCTCCATCGCCTCAAGGTGCGCCTCATCGCAAGCGGCGGCGGCGTGGTCTACGCGCCGCTCGGGCCAACCCACATGGCGGCCGAGGACATGGCGATCCTTCGCGCGCTGCCGAACATGACGATCGTCGCGCCCGCGGACGCCGGAGAGATGCGCCGGGCCATGGAGGCCTCGCTCGACGTTGCCGGGCCTCTCTACATTCGCGTCGCGAAGGGCAACGACCCCGTCGTCACCCGGGCCGAGCACGGCTTCACCCTCGGGCGAGCGATACGGCTGCGCGCCCCGGGTCGAGTGCTGTTCGTCTCGACCGGCGTCATGAGCTCGCGCGCTCTCGTCGCCGCGGATCTTCTCGCAGCCGCCGGCGTCTCGTGCGGGGTGCTCCACGTCCACACGATCAAGCCTCTCGACCGCGAAGGGATCGTCGCCGAGAGCAAGAGCTGCGAGCTCCTCGTCACTCTGGAGGAGCACACGCTCATGGGGGGCCTGGGAAGCGCCGTCGCGGAGATGCTTGCCGACGAGGGGGTGGCGCGGCCGCTCCTCAGGCTCGGGTTGCCGGATCGGTTCATGAGCGACTACGGGTCTCAGGACAACGTCCTCGAGCGGGCGGGGCTGGCTCCTCCGGCCATCAAGGAGCGCGTGCTTGCCCGGCTCGGTTGATGTTCCGTGAAGAGCGATGAAGCGCTCCAAGCGGCTCCCGGCGCGGACCGCCTGCGTGGGTCTCGATCGCGTCTCTCTTGCGTTCCGGCCTGGGTCGTCCTGGCCACGCTCCTCGCAGGGTACGATTCTCTGCTGGTCGTGGCGCACTCGCGCCTCGGAGCATACCTGCGTGTCCCTACCGGGTGGGGCACGAGCGAGCCCGAGGAGGTGTTGCTTTGGGCCACCGTCAACGTCATCCTCGTCGCGCTCGCGATCTCGGCACACGGCCGCTCACTCGGCGACTGGGTTAGTCGCTTCGTTGCGGGTCTGGAGTGGCGGGCTCGTCGCGGGAATCGTCGACGGGTCTCTCGCTGTCGCCCGGCGTCGACCCGGCAGCGCCATGTTCTCCCCTTAGACGGCAAGGTGAGCGAATCGACGGCCGCGCAGCCGAGGCGACGGTGGTTTAGGGCCCTCGCGATGATGGCACCTGCGGCAGCCGCGGTCGCCGGTCTCCAGCGGCCCGCCCCGTATCAAGCGATGCTGTTCGAGGGCGGCCCGGACGTCGCGTTTTTCAATGCTTGTCACTTCGTGTTGCTTCCTTACATTGCCTTTTGCTTCCACTCCGTGGGGGCCGCGTTTCTCGCCCGACCCATGGGAATACCGCTCGGCGCACTCGATCTCGCCATCTTCCGAACGCTGGCTGGCGCTGGAATCGTGTCGATCCTCGGCGTCGCGCTCGGGTCGATCTGGCTCCTCACCCCGTGGGTGACGGTCCCGATCTTCCTCGGGATCATCTTCCTCGGGTCGTTGCGCCTCGAGGCTCTGCCCCTTCGAGCCGCTCCAGTCGGACCACCATTGCTGCGGCTCGTCTCGACGCTTCTCACGGTCGCGACAATCACGGTCCTGGGTTACATTGTCATCACGAAGGGCTTACTGCTGGACGTCTGGTGCTTGGATGTTCCACAACACTACTATGCCTACCTCAACGAGGTTCGGTATCACCACGGTATCTGGATGGATCCTGGGAAACCGATGTCGTGGAGCTTCATCGCCGGCCACGGAAACGGCGTCCACATCTTCCTCGCGAGTTTCATGAGCGCGTACGTCGGTCAACTCGTGTCCATCATCTACTTCCTGCTACTAGCGCTCATGGGTCGGCAGGCCTGTGTATCGGTCTTGAACCGAGCCCCGACCGTCATGCGGAGGCTGGGTCCACCGAGTGCTCTGCTACTCGCCCTCGCCTCGAACGCGCTCGTCATGGACTTCGGAAAGTACCACATGCAGACCGCCACCCTTCTCGTGGGGCTGGGCTGGGGCAGCCTGTGGCTCCTATCGGCGGAAGGAGTCGCCACGCGCTGGCTCGTGAGAGCGCTTGCTCCCTTGGCGGTCGCGCTCCCCATGTCGCAGGCCCAATACGAGGCCTTCGCCTGTGTGACGCTCGCGTTCGTAGGCACTGTGACGCTATGCGTCCGTGGCTGGAGGCTAGCGCGTGTATGCGTTGGCATC
>JACQDU010000087.1 GCA_016200955.1 bacterium | reverse complement strand
TGCGGGGGGCGGAGCCCCCCGCAAATGGTGAAATCATGTCTCACTTCACGACCGTCGAGACGCAGATCCGGGACCTCGTGATCCTGAAGCAGGTCCTCGAGCAGATGGGCTACAAGGTCCACGACGATCACAGGAAGGTCCGCGGCTACCACGGCCAGCTCGCGGACGCGGAGCTCTGCATCGACACCAAGAGCTCCTACGACATAGGCGTCGTGAAGACTCAGAGCGGCTACTCCTTCATCGGCGACTGGGACATGCTCGAGGTCCGCGCGGGCGTCGAGAAGAACGCCTTCCTCAAGGCCGTGAACAAGAACTACGCCTACAAGAAGGTCATGGCCGAGGTGAAAAAGCGCGGCTACCAGGTGGTCGAGGAGAAGACGGACGAGAGACAGACCGTGTCGATCCGCGTGCGGAAGTTCTCGTAGGGGCGGTTCCCTCCCCAGCGAAGCGGGGGAGGGTTAGGGTAGGGGCATGGCGAACAAGCAAGAGCTCGAGTTCTCGATCGACGACGACGGGAAGATCTCCATCAAGGTGATCGGCGGCGAGGGACCGTCTTGCCTCGAGCTGACCAAGGCGATCGAGGAAGCGCTCGGCGTCGTCGTCCTCCGCACGAAGACCGGCGAGTTCTATGTCGAGCCCGTGAAAGAGACCGACAAGGTCGAGGGCAAGCAGGGGTAGCGCGTGACGGAGTACAACGAGTACGGCCGCGAGGAGGTCCTGAGAGCGTGCCAGGCGAGGGGCCGCCTCGAGGACGACTCCGTCGCCGGAGTGGACCTCTCGGGCGTCCCTCTCCGCGGCCTCTCGGTCCTCCGCTCGACGCTCAAGAACACCTCCTTCGCGCGAGCCGACCTCGAAGGCTCCCTCTTCCAGCGAGCGCTCCTCCTCGGAGCGAGCGTCCGGCAAGCGAAGATGCGCCGCGCGACGATCGAGGACTCGAAGCTCTACGGCTCGGACCTGATCGAGGTGGACCTCGAGGAAGCGGTCGTCTCGGGGACGCGCTTCGAGGGCTGCTCCCTCATGAACGCCCGCCTCGGCCACGCGAGCATCCAGGGCGCCGTCTTCGAGGGCACCGACCTCTACCGCGCGGACCTGCGCGGAGCTCGGCTCCTCCACGCTCGCTTCCGCGACCCGAAGCTCGCGGGAGCCTCGCTCGTGCGCGCCCAGCTCGACGGGGCCTTCCTCCTCGACTGCGACCTCAAGGAAGCGAACCTCCGCGGGGCGAGCTTGCGCGGCGCGATGTTCCTCTCGTGCGACCTCCGCGGCGCGAACATGACCGAGGCCGACCTCGAGGGGGCGACGTTCGCGGCGTCCACGCTCGAGGGCGCGAACCTGGACGGAGCGAAGCTCCGCGGGCTCTCTCACGGCGGCACGCGCTTCGTGCACGTGACGACGCAGGGAGCGACTTTCTCGTAGGAGCGTGTTGGCCTTTGCATTGCGTGGGGCGACCTTCGTCGCCCCCGCCCCTAGGAGGCGACGATGCCCGACGTCTTCGGCACGGAAAGCGGTCCTCCCGGCGCGAAGAAGCCGGATCCCGGGAAGAAGAAGAAGCCGCCCTCTCGCGGCGAGCCGGACATGCTCTACGGGAGCATGGAGCCCGCCGCGGGCGAGGGGCCTCGCGGCCGTTACTTCCAGTACGACAACGAGAGCGGCTCCATGATGATCGACCTCCCCGCCCGCTTCGCGAAGTACAAGGGCGAGCTCGAGGAGGACCTCATGGACGAGTTCCAGGGAGAGCCCGCCGGCGCCGCGGAGTCGGGAAAGACGATCGACGCCTGGATCAAGGCGTGGATCGAGAAGAAGGAGAAAGAGGACCCGGACCTTGCCAAACCGGACATCGAGTGAGCCGTCATGGGAGTCACGCGCCGGCTCGACACGGTCCTCTCGTTCGTCCTCGTCGCCACGCTCGCGTCCCTCGCCTGCGCCCAGGAGAGTCGGCCTGACCGCCCGCTCCCGCCCGGCGTCGAGGCGAAGAAGGACGTCGAGTACGGGAAGGTCGGCGAGCGCTCTCTCGAGCTGGATATCTACCGGAAGACGGAGCACCCGAAGGAGGCCATGCCCGCCGTGATCTGGATCCACGGCGGCGGCTGGTCCGGCGGCGACAAGAAGGACCCCTTCCCCGCTCCGGCTCTCCTCGAGAAGGGCTTCGTCGTCCTGAGCATCAACTACCGCCTGAGCGGCGAGGCGAAGTTCCCGGCCGCCGTCGAGGACTCGAAGTGCGCCGTCCGCTTCCTGCGCGAGAGCGCGAAGGACCTGGGCGTCGATCCCGACCGGATCGGCGTCTGGGGCGGGTCCGCGGGCGGCCACCTCGCGCTCATGCTGGGCTGCGCCGACGAGAAGGCGGGGCTCGAGGGAAAGGGCGGCCACGAAGGCGTCTCGAGCAAGGTCCGGTGCGTCTGCTCCTGGTTCGGGCCCGCCGACCTGACCGTCGGAGACGACAAGTTCCAGGGAGGGAGCGGCCAGGCTCAGCGCGCCTTCCTCGGCGGCACGCAGAAGGAGAAGCCCGAGCTCTACAAGCAGGCGAGCCCGGTCACCTACGTCACGAAGGACGCTTCTCCGACTCTCCTCGTGCACGGCGACAAGGATCCGGTCGTGCCCTTCGAGCAGTCCGAGATCCTGTTCAAGAAGATGAAGGAAGCCGGCGTCGACGTGA
>JACQDU010000164.1 GCA_016200955.1 bacterium | reverse complement strand
ACGAGCCGCGCGAGGTCGGGCTCGACGTGCCTCTCGTACATCCTCATCATCTCGCGCGGAACGCCCGGCATGGACCAGAGGCGCGCGCCGAAGAGGTCGATCGAGAAACCCGGCGCCGTCCCGCAGTCGTTGTCGAGGATCCGCGCGCCGCGCGGTATCTCCGCCTGGCGCCGGTTCGACGGCGGCATCGGCCGGCCCACGCGCGCGTAGATCGCCTCGATGCGCTCGAGAGAGGGCCGGTCGAGCTCGAGCGGCACCGCGAGCGCCTCGGCGACGGCGTCCTTCGTGAGGTCGTCCTCCGTGGGGCCGAGCCCTCCCGTCACGACGAGCGCCTTCGCGCGCGCGGCGGCGTCGCGGAGGGTCGCGATCACGGCCGGCTTCTCGTCGGGGCAGGAGACGTGGAAGATCGGCTTCACCCCGATCGCCATGAGCCTCCGCGAGAGCCAGGCCGAGTTCGTGTCCACCTGGCGGCCGGTCGTGAGCTCGGTGCCTATGGCGACGATCGCCGCGTCCATGCCGTCTCCTGGGAGGAGCATCTTAGCGTCCTCGCCGGAACCCGCTGCCGGGGACGCGGCAGCGCGATCACTCGGCCTCGTACCCGAAGGCGTACTTCGCTCCCACGGAGAACAGGCGGCAGCCTCCGAGGATCAGGTCTCCCGGTTCCTTCTTCGCTTCGCTCCAGGAGTAGACGGTCTCTCGCGCCGCCCGCGCGTCCTCGCGCGGCGAGCTGAACCGGAGGATTCCTTTCTTGGCGGTCGGTATGTACACGTGACGGCGGGCGATCAGACCGCGGCCGATCTGCTTCGAGCGGCCGAGCTCTCCCGTCCACTCGCACGTGAACGAAGCGGGCTTCTCCTTCCCCTTGCCGATCACGAAGCCCGCGACGGCCTCCGGCCCGGAGAGGACGAGCCTCCCGTCGATCAGGCCGAGGAGATCGGTGTAGGCGCTGCGCCCGTGCGTCGCGAGGAGCGCTCCGTCGGCCGTGCGCACGAGGAGCATGTGCGCGGAGTCGGGCGGCATCGCGAACGCCGCGTCTCCGACGACGAGGATGGGGGGCGCCGCGCGCGACAGGGCCTCGTCGCCGCGATCCCGTGCGGCGAAGCGGCCTCCGGGAGCAGGAACGTCATCGCGTTCGTACTCGCGCGCCCAGAGGAAGCGGCCGGTCTCCTTGTCGATCGCTCCCAGGCAGCCGTTGCCCGAAGCGACGAGGAGAGTCGCGCCGGCGACCGCGATCGCGGGAGCGGGGGTGACGCGCGGCAGCGTCCTGTCCCAGGGCTGCGTCGCCGCCGTGTACGGCTCCGTGACGGCGAGGGAGCGCTTCCAGAGGAGCCTGCCCGTGTCTCTGTCGCAGGCGACGGCGAAGGTCTCGTGCGGCCTCGAGTCGAGAGCGGCGCCGCAGTAGACGCGCTCCCCGTCGACGACGGGAGTGCCGATGAACGAGAGCCTCGCGACGTGCGTCTCTATCTTCTTCTCGCCCTCTCCCTCGAGCTCGAACGAGTCGGTGTCCCAGAGGGTCTTCCCGGTCCGGAGCTCGCAGGCGAGGAGTCGACCTCGCGGAAAACCCTCGTCGACCCTGAGCGGCGAGCGGACCGTCGCGTAAGCCAGGCTTCCCTCGACCGCGATCCCGTGGCGCAGGACGACGCCGGCCGTGAGGAGCTGCGTCATGTACTCGGCCAGGCCGCGGGAACCGGGGAGGCTCCAGCGCTCCTCTCCCGTGTCGGCGTCGTAGGCGAGGATCGTCTTCCCGAGATGCACGAGGAGGAGGTCCCTCGTCGCCGCGTGGCCGGTGAGGAGCCGCCGCACCTGCGGGAGCGCCTGGCCCCATTCGTTCGGGGGAGGCTTGTCCGAAGCGCGCCAGTCGAGGTTCTTCGGAATGCCGGGCAAGGTCACGCTGAAGCGGACCTCCCCGAGAACGGGCGTCTCGGTCGCCGCCGGAGCGACCGACCCCGAAGCGTCCACGGAGAGGTCGGGGACATCTCTCTCCAGGGTCGCCAGGGCGGCCTTCCGCGCCGCCGCGGCGAGAGCCTGTGCGCCCTCGAGCGCCGACTCGTCGAGGCTCGACGCGAGGTCGAGGCCGAGCGAGCGCGAGCCGAGCGAGGGCAGGAGCGCGACGAGGCGCTTCGCGGCGGCGATCCTCGTGGGCGCGCTCGGATGGAATCGAAGGACGTCCTCGAAGGAGGCGCGAGCCAGGGCGACGTTCTTCCGCGCGGCGAAGGCGTCGCCCGCGAGGAGGAGCGCGAGGCCGCCCTCGTCGAGCGGGAAGAAGCGGTCCCCGCAGCTCGCGAGCTTCCAGGGATCGCCCCCGTCCCGGACCGCCGCGAGCGCCGCTCGTGCTTCCCCGGCGTACTTCTTCGCGAAAGCACCGCGGCCCTCCTGCGTGAGGGCGCCGAGCCTCCGCCGGAGCGCCGCGCTCACCGGGAGGTGGAGCGAGAGCTTGGCCCTCTTCTCGCCAGGCTCCCCGACGAGGGCGAGCTCGTCGGCGTGCTTCTCGAGGAGCGCGCGCGCGGCATCGAACGCTTCCTCGAAGGAACCGGCCGCGAGCGGCTTCTCGAACGCCACGCTCGCGGAGCGGGTCGGTGAGGCCTCGAGCGGGCTCCGCCGCGCTTCCGCGGTCGCCGTCTCCTTCCCCTTCTTCGAATCGTCGGCCGAGGCCGCCGCGAGGCCGATCGCGACGAGGGCCGCGGGAAGGCCCTGGAGGAGTCGCCGGTCCATGTGAGCCTCTCTCTCGCAGGGAGAGCGTACACGCGCCCTCGCGATTCGTCCCGGGTGGCTCGGGACGGGGGCTCGACTGACCGGGCGGTAGATTAATCTACCAACTGGTAGACAGCGCTCGCCCCTCCCGTTACTCTTCTCCCGTGACGGCGACGCGGGAGAGAGGCCGGCGGGATGCTCCGCCGAGGAACGCGGCGGCGACGCGGGAGAGGATCCTCTCCGCGGCGCTCGAGGCGTTCTCGAGGAAGGGCGTGGACGCCGTCTCGCTCGACGACCTCGCGCACGCGGCGCTCGTGAGGAAAGCGACGCTCCTGTATTACTTCGGCTCCAAGGCCGAGCTCTACGGGGCGGTCGCGGCGCTCGTCGCGGCGCGCTTCGCTCCCCTGGGGGAGCGGCTGCGCACCGCGACGCCGAGCGCGGACGTGCTCGGAGAGGTCGTGGGAGAGCTCCACGACCTGTTCGCGAGCGCGCCCGACGGCGGGCTCCTGTTCTTCCGCGAGGCGATCGACGGGCGAGCGGACGGCGCGAACCGGGCGGTCACGCCGTTCCTCGACGAAGCGGAGCGCTGGGTCCGGCGCGGGCAGCGGAGCGGCGCTTTCTCGCGCGAGCTCGCCCCGCGGCAGGCCGTGGACGCCGTGACGGGCGCCGTCACCATGTTCTTCCTGAACCCTCGCCTGTTCGTGAGAGAAGGCGAGCCGATCACGAGAGAAGCCGTCCTCGCGCACCGCGCGGGCGCGATCGCCTTCGTGCGCCGCGCTCTCGTCGCGCGGCCCGAGCCGAAGAAGGTCCGAGGGAGGAAACGATGACCACGATCGAGAAAGACGCTCTCCTCGACTACGCACGCTCGCTCGAGGGGAAGAGCTTCAAGGAGCACGCGACGGGCGCTGTTCACCCGGTGCTCTACGCCTTCGAGGACGGCGCGCAGGAGGGCTCTCCCTACATCGACCTCTACTCGAAGGGAAAGCGCGAGGGCTGGGACCCCGCGCACGACCTCGCGTGGAGCACGTCGGTCGACCCCGAGTCGCCGATCCTCCCCGAGGAGATGTGCGGCCTCTACGGCTCCGACATCTGGGAGCGCCTCACTCCCAGGGAGCGGACGCGCGCGCGCCACTGGAACGGCGCGTGGACGCTCGGACAGTTCCTCCACGGAGAGCGAGGCGCGCTCCTCGCGACGGCGCAGCTCGTGGGGTGCGCGCCCCGGACCGACCAGAAGCTCTACGCGGCGACGCAGGTCCAGGACGAGGCGCGCCACGTCGAGGCGTACGAGCGCTACGTGCGCGAGAAGATGGAGAAGACGTTCTCCCCGTCGCCGCACCTCGTGGCCCTGCTCGATGCGATCCTCCTCGACTCGCGCTGGGACATGAAGTTCCTCGGCATGCAGATCCTCGTCGAGGGCCTCGCGCTCGCGGCCTTCGGGTGGATCCGGCGTTTCTCACAGGAGCCTCTCATCAAGGAGATCATCACGCGCATCCAGAGAGACGAGGCGCGCCACGTGGCCTTCGGCGTCGCGGCTCTCTCCGAGCGCTACAAGGACCTCTCCGACTCCGAGCGCCGCGCGGAGACGAGGTGTGGGAGGAGATGGGCCTCCCCGTCGCGAAGTGCCGTGAGGCCGTGCTCGCCTCGGAGTCCATGAAGGTCTTCCGGCAGATGCTCTTCTCGAGGATCGTGCCGGACCTGAAGCGGATCGGCCTGATCTCCGACCGGCTCCGCCCCAAGCTCGCGGAGCTCGGGATCCTCCAGTTCGAGGACATGCCGGCGGAGGACGACCTCGCCTGATCTCTTGTCTCTTTGTCCATGTCCGGGTCGCCTTTTTTCCTTAGACTTCCCGGGAGAAAGAGGCCCTCGTGACCACGCAGACGACCCGCGCGAGCGCCCGCGAGCGCATCGAGCGCGCGCTCCGGAAGAGCCAGGCCCGCTACACCGAGATCCGCCTCGAGGAGACGACGACCGCTCGCGTCGTCTTCCGCGGGAAGATCCTCGACACGGTCACCGAGACGATCGACCGCGGCGGGATCGTCCGCTGCCTCGCGCCCGAGGGAGCGTGGGGGACGGCGACCTTCAACGACTGGGACCAGCTCGACGCGAAGGTGGGCGAGGCGCTCGCGTGCGCGCGGGCGATCGCGGCGGAGAAGGTGCTCCTCTCGGAGGTCGAGCCTGCTCGGTCGGAGGCACGGGCGGCGCTCGACCACGACTTCCGCTCGGTCCCGCTCGCGCGGAAGGTCGAGACGCTCCGCGCATACAACGATCTCATGCTCGCCGAGAAGGAGGTCCGCTCGACGCAGGCGGTCTACCGCGACTCGCTCCAGACGGTCTTCTTCGGGAACTCTCACGGCGCCTGGGTCGTCGAGGAGAGGCCGCTCGTGGACCTCCACCTCGTGGCGGAGGCGGTGCGCGGAGCGGACTGCCAGACGGCGAGCGAGGCGGTGACTCTCGCGAACCGTGGCTTCGAGGGAGTGGGCGGACGCGAGGAGCTCGCGAAGACGGCCGCTCGCCACGCGCGCGAGCTCCTCGACGCGCCTCCCGTGAAGTCGGGCGTCTACACGGTGATCGCGAACCCGACGCTCGCGGGAGTCTTCGTGCACGAGGCCTTCGGCCACCTCTCGGAGGCCGACTTCGCCTTCGAGAACGAGGACGTGCAGAAGATGATGCGCCTCGGGCGGCGCTTCGGCCGTTCTCACCTGAACATCGCCGACTCGGGCGTCGAGGATCCGGGAGGAGACCTCCCGGGAACGCACCGCTTCGACGACGAGGGCGTTCCCATGAAGCGCACGCAGCTCGTCAAGGAAGGCGTGCTCGTCGGGCGTCTCCACTCGCGCGAGACGGCGGCGAAGCTCAAGGAGGACCCGACCGGCAGCGCGCGCGCGCAGG
>JACQDU010000163.1 GCA_016200955.1 bacterium | reverse complement strand
AAACGGAGAATCAGGGCGACGACTCCGCCCTGGCGCGAGCCGTTCTCGCTCTTGCCTTCAAGATCGCTGCCAACTCCGTACCCTCTGCGATCGCGATGACGAGTCGTTGACCGTCAGCCAGAGCGGCACGCTGGATGAGCCGCAGCCAATATCCCTCTGGCATCGCTGCTAGACCGTCAGCGCCCCTCCGCGAGGACCCGGGAGATGTGCCGGGGAACGACGCCGAGGATTTCGGCCGCCCGCTTGCGACTCCCGCCGCACTGCTCGAGGGTCTTCACGACCAGATCGAACGTCACGGGTTCCTTCTTCGGGTGCGAGGGTTCCGGAAGAACGCGGAGGACGATGTGCTCCGCGTCGATCGGCCCCGAGGGTCCGGCCAGGAGCAGCGCGCCCTGGATCGTCTGCTGGAGGTCGCGGAAGTTCCCGCGCCACTTGTGGGCGCGAAGCTTCTCCCAGGCCGCGGGTGTGAGCGTGCGCCCGCGGCCCTCCTCGCCGCACGCTTCCAGGATGTGAACGACGAACAGCTCGAGCTCGCCCATGCGCTCGCGGAGCGGGAGGAGCTTGATCATGAGCGCGCTCAGCCGGAAGAAGAGGTCCTCCCGGAACTCGTGGTCCACGACACTCTGGGGGAGGTCCACGTTCGTGGCCGCGATGACGCGCACGTCGACCGAGATCTCCTTGCTCTCGCCGACGGGCGTGAGCTTCCCGTCCTGGACGACGCGCAGGAGCTTCTTCTGGAGCTCGGGAGGGATCTCGCCGACCTCGTCCAGGAAGAGCGTGCCTCCCTCCGCGGACCGGACGTGACCGAGCCTGCTCTCCGTCGCGCCGGTGAAGGCGCCCTTCTTGTGCCCGAAGAACTCGGCCTCGAAAAGGCTCGCGCTCACGGCCCCGACGTTGTGCACGATGAAGGGACCCTTCCGCCGCGGGCTCGCCGCGTGGATGAGGCGCGCCGTGCACTCCTTGCCGGTTCCGGTCTCTCCCAGGATCAGGACCGCGAGCTTGCTCTCCGCATAGCGCGCCATGAGCTCGAGCTGGGCGTCGTGCCGTTGGCCCTCTCCCACGAAGGTCTTCTCGGCGAGGGCCCTGAGCGCGTCGAGCCGCGAGCGCTCGACCTTCCTCGTGCCGACGCGGCGCTTTTCCGCGTCGAAGCGCGCGTCAGCGACGGGCGGGTGGACGTATCTCTGGGCGAGTCCCTTCGCAGCCTCGTCCGCGATCGCATAGAACAGGCCCTGTCGCGTCTTGTCGAGCAAGAGAGGCTTCCGTCTCACGATCGCGAGGACTCCCAGGACCCTGCCGTCGCTCTCGAGGACGTGCGCGACGGAGTCGAGGTCCATTCCTTTCGTCCGTCCCCGGGTTTCGGACCTCGCGACCCGTCCGCTTCGCCAGCTCGATGCGGGCCTCCCGCCTCCCGAGCGCGTCGTTCGCGTCTCGGAGCGCCGCCTTGACCTCATCGGGGCTCGGGGGCGGGGTGCCCTCGAGGCGGATGACCTCGAGCTCGCCCGACGAGCTCGGCTCGAAGAGGAAGGTGAGGTCGGGATGAACGACCTCGCGGATCGTCGAGAAGATCCGGACTTGCGCTTCCTCCACCGTGTCGAGCTTCTGGACGGTTCGGGGAAGGCCGACGGCTCGCATGAGGGCGCTGTACGTAGGGTCGCGCGGATCGGGCATGGGGCACCGGGGGTCAGTCTATCTCGGCCGGACTCTGCCGATGGCGGGGCGTGTACGCGGATGCGGCCCTCGCTGCAACCACGTGTGCGGCAGGCGGCGCAGGTTCGTGCTCGGACGCCTCACAGCTCGGCGTTCTCTCGTAGCGCGAGGTCGTTGGCTTCCATCGCTAGGGTGAGCGCTGCCGGCGTCTTGGTTCTCTCGCTCCACCGAAGATTCGTCCCGTGGCTCCGGGCTTCGGTGACGCTCCTTCCGCGAACCACCCGGCGCGCGAACGAGGGCTTTCTCGGGTGAACGGACCGCTGCGAGGGCGGAGGGAAGCTCGCCAGCCCCCGAACCGATCACCCATGCACGCGACGGGGCGTCGCGCAAATGCCGCCGCAGCGCGATCCGTCAGACGTCTGACGGAGCCCTCCGTCAGATCGCGGTTCTCCGGTCACAACTCCGCCGTAGAAGGACGTGCACCGATGCCCTATTCTCCTGCGCGAGGGTCGTCAGGCGCCTGACGCTTCGCGGACGACTCGCCTAGCGCAAGAGCGAGGGAGATCGAATGCCGAGGACCCACAAGCGCTCCTCCAAAGCTCGGCGACAGCGGAGGCCGCACGACAGGATCCTCTCCTTCGAGGCCAAAGGGGGCTTCCTCGACGGAGCGAGGCTCGACTTCGTGCCCGGGCTCAATTGCATCATCGGCGCTCGCGGCGCAGGGAAGACCACGGTCATCGAGCTCGTTCGCCACATCCTGGGCCTCATGCCCGATCCCACGATCAGCCCGGCGCGCGCGAAGGACCTCGCGAAGCTCATCGAGGCGAACCTCGGCGCGAGCGGCACGGCTGCCGTGAAGGTCGAGACGAAGCAGGGCGCCGGTTACGCCGTCCAGCGCTCCTCGCACGACGTCGCGAGCGTCCAGGACGAGCAGGGCGCCGCGACCGCGGTCAGGCTCGTCCAGGACCTGATCTTCCAGGTCGAGGTCTACGGGAAGAACGAGATCGAGGAGATCGCGACGACGCCGGCGCTCCAGCTCGCTCTCCTCGACAAGCATGCGGATCCCGACATGCGACGCGTCGCCTCCGAGATCCGATCCGTGCTTCGCTCGCTCGAGGAGAACGCGCACGAGCTCCTGGGTCTCGAGCGCGCGACCCAGGAGCTCGGCGACACGACCGCCGAGGCGGTCGCGATCGAGGTCAAGCTCAAGGAGTTCCAGGAGTCGGGCGGCGCCGACGCGACCAAGATCAACGCCGCGCACGCCGAGAAGGCCCTGCGCGAGAAAGAGAGAAGGACGACCGATTCCCTCGGCTCGGTCTACAGGCAGATCGCGGCCGATCTCGAATCGAGGGCCCTCGCCTACGCCCGCAGGCTCGAGGTCG
>JACQDU010000162.1 GCA_016200955.1 bacterium | reverse complement strand
CGAGGAGAAGGCCGGGCAGCGCGCCCTCGAACCAGCGCGCGAGGTGGACGGCCCTCCCGCTCACTGGCTGCGCGCGCTCGAGCGCGAGGCCGTGCGCCCGCGAGCGCGGGAAATCGAGCGAGAACAGGAAGCTCCCGAGCGTCGCGAAGACGCCGCACGTGAGGAGGGCCGCGAGCTCGCCCTCCCAGCTCTCGATCCTCCGGTCGTCGGCGACTCCCTGGAAGACGACGAGACCCGCCGGCACCGCGAGGAGGACGAGCAAGCCGCGCGGGAAGCCTCCGCGCGCGAGGAGCGTCAGGTCTCGCCTCACGAGAGCCGCGCTCGCTCGAGGGAGCGGGGCCGCGAGAGCGGAGAACAGTGAGAAAGCGAGCCACGGCCGGCCCGCCGGCTTCGCCGCCGCCGCATCGACGCCGTCTTGATGCGAGAGAGGCACGACCGCGAGCGCGAGAGCGGCTCCCGCGACCGACCACGCCGCGAGCGCCGCGAGCCCGACGAGGTCGAGAG
Source organism: bacterium (assembly GCA_016200955.1). Classification (GTDB taxonomy): domain Bacteria; phylum Planctomycetota; class J058; order J058; family JACQDU01; genus JACQDU01. The sequence goes on along the minus strand of JACQDU010000162.1, from coordinate 9,822 downwards.
ACTCGAGCACCGACCGGAACGCCTCTCCCGGGAGCGCCTGGCGAGCGAGGACCGGCACCAGGGCGCGCGCTTCCTCCTGGAAGACGAGCGCCCACCCGACGCCCGTTCCCAGGAGCGCGAGCGCCGCCGCCGCCAGCGCCCGTCTTCTCCCGGCGCTTCTCCCCGCGAGCCTTCGCGCCACCCAGGCCAGCAGGAGCTGGACGCTCGCGACGAGCGGCGCGGCCGCGAGCACGGCCAGAGGAGCGCCGAGGGAGTGCACGCGCGTGCTCCCTCCGAGCACGGCCGCAACGAGAGCGCACGCGAGGATCGCCCCGAGCGTGAGCTCGACGAGCCGCGCGATGACGAGGCCGCGCGCGCTCACCGGCTGCGCCAGGACGAGCGCGAGCTCCTTCGAGCGGTAGAGGAGCCGGTGCGCGGGCAGCGCTCCGAGCACCGCCGTCGCCGCGAGCGCCGCGAGCGCCAGCGCCGCGCGGGCCTCGGCCTCCACGTGGAGCTGTCTCCCCGCGAGCGCCGCGAGCAGGAGAGTGCCCAGCACCAGCAGCGCGTCGAACGGGGTCGCGTGGCGCTTCCACAGGATCCTCGCTCTCAGTCCGAGAACGGCCGACGCCTGGCTCAAGGGAGTTCTCCGCAGCGGATCCTAACCGGAGCGGCCCGTGCGGATCGGCCGTGACCAGTGAATGCACTCCGAGCCCGGCCTTCCCAATTAGAATGAGGAGCCGAGGAAGCCTTGGGATCGCCGCAGGACGCCAAGCTCGCAGCGCTCGTCATCCGGGATCGGCTCCTCTCCCAGGAGCAGCTCTCGGAGTGCCTCGCGATCCAGAGGCGGCTCGAGGAGAAGCGGACGCTCGCGCAGGTGATCGTCGCGCGGCATTACCTCTCGGCCGATCAGCTCCGCGACCTCGTCGCGAGCGAGGTCGCCCGGCGCTCGGGGAAGCTCTCGCGGCAGGTGAGGGTCGAGGACGACCCCGACGACATGGCCTTCGGGCGCGAGCTCGTGGCGCGAGGGATCGTCGACGAGTCGCGCCTCTACGAGTGCCTCGCGCTCACGCGCATGGTCCGGGAGACGCGACCTCACGTGAGGCTCGTGCAGGTCGTCCTGAAGAAGGGCTACGCCACGCGAGAGACGCTCGCCTCGGTCCTCGCCGCGGTCGAGAGCGCGCAGAGCGGCCGCGACGCAGGGCCGCCTCCAGCTCGCCCGAGGGTCGAGCTGGGCCCCATGGACTCGTGGAAGCTCCCGCCCTCGGCGCTCGTGCGAGGGGCGGCGGCTCCTCCCGTGCCCGCTCCTCCGAGCTCTCCGCCCGTTCCGCCAGAGGCGCCCGCTCCGCCCTCGAGCGCGCCGCGGCTCAAACTGGCGACGGCTCGCGTGAAGCCGAAGGCGAGCGCCCTCTTTCCCACGCCCGAGGTCCGCGACGCGGGAGCGCCGCCGGCCCCTTCGTCTCCTCCCGTTCCTCCGGCTCCTCCTTTCCCGCCGCCCGAGCCTCGCGCGGTCAGCGGAGCGCGAAGCGCGGAGCGAAAACCATCCGCGCGAGACGTCGCGACCACCTATTCTGGCCGAGATGCTTCGGCACGAGAGGAACCCGGTCAGCCTCCGGGTCTTCGTCCCACGGATCGCCTCGAGCGGAGGAACCTCGACGACGCTCCCGCCGACGAGGCGAGCCCGCTCTTCGGCGACGCCGTCGCGAGCAAGAAGCCGCTCTTCGACCTCGAGAGCTTCGGCCGTCCGGTCGCGCCGCTCGAGGAGAAGCGCCACGAGACCTTCGAGCTCTCGAAGGAGGAGAAGGACCGGCTCGGCGTCGGGGCGCCGCGCCGCGAGACATCCGAGCTGTCTCCGACCGAGAAGGGCCGGCTCGGCATGGGAGTCCCGCGCCGCGAGACGTTCGAGCTCGATCCGACGGAGAAAGCGAAGCTCGGGATCGGCGAGCCCCTCGCGCGAAAGCCGGCTCCCTTCGAGGTCGAGGGGCGGCACAAGACCGTCGACCTCGTCGACGAGGAGGGCGGCGTTCCCTTCGAGGTCGAGGCGAGGCACAAGACGGACGACCTCCACGCGGACGCCGCCGCGAGCGAGCGGCCGCCCGACTTCACGCCCCCGCGCGAGCCGAGAGCTCTCGGCGACGAGACCTCGAAGGTCCCGTTCGAGATCGAGGCGAGGTACAAGACGTTCGAGCTCCCTCCGGGCGATCCGGGGATCCCGGAGGTCAAGAAGGCCGCTCCTCTCCCGGACGTAGCGGGAGATCCGTTCGGAGAGGGGCGCGGCTCTGCCGCCGGCTTCGATGCCTTCGAGTCGACGAACAAGAAGCCCAAGGGACCGCCCCGCGTCGCGACGCCGCCCGACGGCTTCCCGGTCCCTTCGCGCGCCCGGGCCAGCGAGCCACGCGAGACCGTCGCTCCCGAGAAGGCTCCCGCTCCGGGCTCGGCGCGCGGCGCGCTGCGCGAGGCCGAGTTCGGGGGGGGCGCGTTCGGGTCGTCCAAGAAGGCCCGCGCCGCCGCGCCCTTCGCCTTCCCCGAGGGCGGGGTCGACCTGATCGCCGATCCGCCGTCGGAAGAGCCCCGGCCCTTCGCGATCGACATGGCTCCCTCGGACTCCGAGGACCCGCTCGCCGTCGCGAACGTCGCGAGAGACGCGACGAGGAAGGACCGCACCGGCACGCGGCGCGAGCCGCGCGATCGGGGAGAGAAGACCGAGGCACGCGCCGAGAAGACGCCGTCGTCGTCGGGGAAGAAGGTCCTGGGCGTCGCCCTCGCCGTCCTCGTCCTCCTCGGGATCGGGGCGACCGTCGTCCTCCTCGTCACGAGGAGCTCCGCGCTCGAGGAGAAGGAGAAGCAGTTCCTCGGCCAGGTCTCGTCCCGGGGGCCGGACCGGAACGTCGCGGCTCTGCTCAAGCTGGCGAAGGACCTCCCGGGCTCGGTCCAGAAGAAGCCCGAGGTCGCCCTCGCGATCAAGGGACTCGAGGAGGAAGCCCACGCGCTCGAGGTCCGCGAGCGCGCCGAGAAGGCGCTCGCCGCGACTCCCGACGACTCTCCTCCCGACGAGCGATTGAAGGCTTGCCAGGAAGCGGTCGCCGCGGACAAGACCTTCGCCCGCGGCTGGCTCGAGCTCGCCCGCGCGAGGATCCGCGTCGGGCGACACGCGCAGAAGCCCGCCGCGCTCGCCGACGCGAGGCAGGCCGCGATCGAGGACCTGAACCGCGCTCTCTCCGCCGACGCGAAGCTGCTCGACGCTTACTGGGAGCTCGCGAACGTGAAGGAGGAGCTCCCGGGAGCCCTCGCGCGCGAGGCGGGGAGGCACCTGGACTCGATCCGCCAGCTCGACCCGAACGGGTGGATGGGCTTTCTCGCCGAGGCGAGGCTGCGCTTCGCCGAGCGCGACCTGAAGGCCGCGGGCGAGCTCTTCAAGAAGGCTTCCGACATGAAGGCCGACGCGGCGCTCCCTCACCTGGCGCGCTCGCGCTTCCTCCTCCTCACGAACGCCGGCACGAACGACCGCGCCGCGGGGCGCGTCGAGGCGGAGAAGGCGCTCGCGATCGCCAAGACCTCGCCCGAGGCCCTCGTGCTCCGGGCGTGGGCGCGCCGCCTCCTCACGAAGGACCTCATGGGAGCGAAGGCCGACCTGAGGCAAGCTCTCGTCATCGACTCGGACTGGGCTCCCGCTTACGGCCAGCTCGCTCTCATCGAGTTCGAGGAAGGAGCGCGCGTCCAGGCGCAGGCCGACGCCGAGCGCGCCCTCGCGATCGACGACCGCGAGCCCATGGCGCTCCTCGCGCGAGCGAACGTCGAGAACGCTCTCGGGAAGACGGACGAGGCACGGAAGACGCTCGAGGTCGCGCTCGACCGCGACGACAAGCTCGTCCCGGCTCTCCTCCTCCACGGGCAGCTCGCGCTCCAGAAGAGCGACTACAAGGCGGCCCGCGTCGACTTCAGGAAGATCCTCGAGATCGAGCCCCAGAACGCGCGAGCGATCGCCAACCGCGCGGTGATCCTGATGTCGGAGAAGCAGTTCGAGGAAGCGCGCCGCGAGCTGAACCGCGCGCTCGACCTCGACCCGAACTACGACCGCGCGCTGGTCGCCCGCGCTCGCGCCTCGATCGAGGGCGAGCCGCACGAGTACGAGAGCGCGATCCGCGACCTGAACAAGGGCCTCCAGCTCACGAGCGACATGCCCGACGCTTACTACTTCCGCGGCGTCGCCCACTACGAGACGGGCAAGCTCCAGGACGCCGTGAACGACCTCACGACCGCCCTCCAGAAGCCCGACCCGAGCTGGCAGTACGTCGCGCTCTACGTGCGGGGCATGGCCCACTTCTTCCAGAAGGACTGGGCGGAGGCGATCAAGGACTTCGACGAGGCGGACAAGCTCTCCGACGCCGGCTGGATCGCGCTCCAGAAGTGCCGGGCGAAGAGAGCCGAGGCCGTGCAACGGCTCGCGGAGGAGCAGAAGAAGTGAGCGTGCGCTCTCCGCACGGCTCCCGGTGAAGGCCGGCGGCGCGTGTTAGGCTACGCGGATCGACATGGAACTGCGGCTCGTACGCGACTGGCTGACCCGAACGCCCTTCGTGCCACTCCTGGTGCGCATGGTGAGCGGACAGACGTACCGCGTCACGACTCCCGAGAGCATCGTGGCGTCCCGGTATGTCGCCTTCCTTGTCGAGAGCGGAATCATCGCGGTCGTGGCGCGCGAGTTCATTGAGGAGATCCGACCGCTCAAGAACGGAGCGCGGAACGGCTCCAAGCGGAAGCGAAAGCGTCGAGGACGCGGCTAGGACGTCACGTCGATTCTCCCGACGCCACGTCTCGCACGACGTAGACCGGCTTCCCCTGCGACTCGAAGTAAGTCCGCATGACCATCTCCGCGAGGAGGCCCATGAGGATCGAGAGGATCCCCGTGACTCCCAGGAGAACGACGAGCAACGGGAGAGGAGTCTGGACGAAGTCCTTGTGCCAGCCGAGGTCTCCCGGCCCTCGCACGGGAGCGAGCTTCATGGCGACGGCGCCGGCTCCGGCGACGAAAGCGAAGAACAGGGAGACGAGCCCGAACCCGCCGAAGACGTAGATCGGCCGCGTCGAGTAACGCTGGAGGAAGGCGAGCACGACGAGGTCGAGGAGGACCTTGAACGTCCTCTCGAGCCCGTACTTCGAGCGGCCCGCGCGCCTCTCCCTGTGAGAGACCTCGACCTCGGCGACCTCGGCGCCCTGCCAGCTCGCGTAGATCGGCAGGAAGCGGTGCATCTCGCCGTAGAGACGCACTCCGGCGATCACCTCGCGGCGATACGCCTTGAGAGCGCACCCGAGGTCGTGGAGGCGCACGCCCGAGACGCGCTGCGCGAGCTTGTTCGCGAGCCAAGACGGGAGCCTCCGCGTGAGCGCCGCGTCCTTGCGCCCGCGGCGCCAGCCCGAGACGACATCCGCGCCCGCCTCGAGCCGCTCGAGGAGGCGCGCGATGTCCCGGGGGTCGTTCTGGCCGTCTCCGTCGAGCGTGACGATCGTGCGGCCGCGCGAGCGGTCGATCCCGGCGGCGATCGCCGCGGTCTGGCCGAACGATTTCCTGAGCCGGACGACGCACGCCGCGCGCTCGCCCGCCGAGGCTCGCACGAGCTCCTCGCGCGTCCTGTCCCGGCTCCCGTCGTCCACGAGGATCAGCTCGAAGGAGCGCCCGAGCGCCCTCAGCGCGGCGAGCGTCTCGGTCACGAGAGGGCCCGCGTTCCCTTCCTCGTCGCGGAACGGGATCACGACGGAGACGTCGGGACAGATTCCCGGCGCGGCCACGCTCGCCCCGGGCTTTTCTTCGAGCACGCGCGCGTCCTGCGCGCTCACGAGAGCTCGTCGTCCGCGATCCGGTGGTGCCGGAGCTTGTGGTAGAGCGAGGTCCGCGGGATCGCGAGGATCTCGGCCGCCCGCGCCTTGTTCCCGCGAGCGATCTTGAGCGCCGCGAGGACCGCCCGGCGCTCGGCCTCGTCGAGCGTGATCGGCGCGGCGTCCTCGCCCGGCGCGGACGCTCGCGGGAGGCCGGCGCCCGCGGAGGCGCCGGCGTGGATCTCGGGCGAGAGGTCGTCGGGCCCGATCCGGTCTCCCTTGAGCGCGAGGATGCGCTTCACCTCGTTCTCGAGCTCCCTCACGTTTCCCGGCCACGAGTAGTTCAGGAGAGCGCGCAGCGCCTCGGGCGAGAGAGACGGCGGTCCGGCGCCCGGGCGCGCTTGCGCGGCGTTCTTCTCGAGGAACTTCTCGAGGAGGATCGGGATGTCGTCCCGGCGCTCGCGGAGAGGCGGGAGCCTCACCTGGACGACGTTCAGGCGGAACCAGAGGTCCTCGCGGAGCTCGCCGTCCTTGACCATGGCCTCGCGGTCGCGGTTCGTGGCGCAGATGATCCGCACGTCCACGGCGATCGCGTCGCTCCCGCCGATCCTCCTGACCTTGCGCTCCTCGAGGACGCGGAGGAGCTTCGCCTGGCAGGACGGCGTGAGCTCGCCGATCTCGTCCAGGAAGAGAGTCCCGCCGGAGGCCAGCTCGAACAGGCCGGCCTGGCGCTTGACCGCTCCCGTGAAGGCGCCGGGCTCGTGGCCGAAGAGCGTGCTCTCGAGGAGGGTCTCGGGGATCGCCGCGCAGTTCTCGCTGACGTAGGGGCCATTCTTTCTGTGGCCCTCGAAGTGGATCGCGCGGGCGACGAGCTCCTTCCCCGTGCCCGACTCGCCGCGCACGAGAGCGGGCACGTCGGACTCCTTGAGCTTCTCGAGGAGCTTGTAGACCGACTGCATGGCATGGGAGCGGCCGACGATGTCTCCCATGCCCGAGCGCAGCGCGAGCGCGCTCTGCGTCTCGTCGAGGCGCGCGCGCACCTTCCCGAGCTCGTCGCCCGTCCTCGTGAGCTCGACCTCGAGGCGCTGCGCGAGGTCCTCGGCGCGGGCCCTCGCCTTCTCGAGCGCGCGGCGCTCGCGCGCGGCCTGCGCGTGGAGGCGAGCGTTCTCGACGGCGACCCCCGCGTGAGCGGCGAACGCCGCGAGCGCCGGGAGGTCGCCCTCCGCGAACGCGCCCTCGCCGAAGCGGTTGTCGAGGTAGAGCACGCCGTGGACGCCCGAGGGCCGCTGGGAGCGGATCGGCGCGCACGCGATCGAGCGCAGCTTGTGCTCGATCACGGAGCTGTGCTCGGCGAGCTGGGCGTCGATCGACGCGTCTCTCACGACGACGGGCTTTCCCGACGCGAGCGCCCTCTCGATCACGGTGCGCGAGACCTTGAACTCGGGGCGGCGCACCTCGGCGCGGTCGAAGTTCCGCGCGGCCGCGACGCGCAGGCCGCCCGGGAGGTCGCGGCGGCGTTCGTCCTCGGCCGACTGCGCGTCGGGCTCCGCTCCTTCGTCGGGAGAGAGGAGCACGAAGCCGCGCTCGGCTCCCGTGGCCTCGATCGCCCCGTCGAGCACGGATGCGACGACGCGATCGGGGTCGCGCTCCTCGACGAGGCGCCGCGAGGTCTCGTAGAGCGTCTCGAGGACCGCTCGCTGGCGGATGCGCTGCGATTCCTCTCGGCGCGCGTTGTCGGCGGCGCGCCCGCGCTCGACCGTCGTCCCGGCGGCCGGGCTCGCTCCCAGGATCTGGTCGCGCACGAGGCGGGCGCGCTCCGCGATCTCGAGCGCCGTCTCGGAGTCCTTGGCGGCGCGGGCGGCCGCGTAAGCCTCGTCGAAGAGGCGCGAGGCGTCCTCCAGCCGGTGGCGCGCTCGCGTCGGGTCGCCGAGCTTTCTCCTCAGCTCCGCGTCGAGGAAGTGAGCCTCGGCCTGCACGCGAGGCGCCGCGGCCGCCTTCGAGGCCTCGACGGCCCTCTCGAGGCAGAGCACGGCCTGGTCGAGCGTCCCTCTCGTCTTGAGAGCGCGCGCGAGCTCGACGAGAGCCTCCGCTTCCAGCAAGCGGTCGCGCTGCGAGACGGCCTGGTCGTAAGCCGCCTCGAGCTCCTTGAGCGCTTCGTCCACGGCGCCCGTCTGGAGCGCGGCGAGGCCACGTCGGAAAAGAGCGCGGCCGTCCGCGTGCGAGGGGTCGCTCGAGGGCGCGCCGCGCGCCGTTCGCTCGGTCACCTTCCGCTCTCTCCGGGCACCACTTCCAGGAACCGCTTGAGACTAGCAACCACCGCCGACATGCGCCCGGGAAAGGCCGTCTCACATCGGCCATCGATGAAAATGAGGGCAGCGGATTCACCAAAGCAACGGAGACACGGAGAAGTGCACGGAAAGGGCAGGTTCTCGTCGTTCTCGGTGTCTCGGCGTCTCCGTGGTGAGTTCTTCGCCATCTCCCACGAGAGCCGCTGTCACTCGCCCTTCTCGAGGTCGGCGAGCATGGCCCGCGTCGCGGCGACCTGGGCCGGGTCCCGGTTCAGAGAGAGCGCGCGCTCGAGGTCCGCCCTCGCGCCGGCGCGGTCTCCCTCGAGCTTCCGCGCCGCGCCGCGAGTGGCCCAGCCCGCCGCATCCCCGGGGTCGAGCTCGATCGCGCGCGTGGCGTCCGCGATCGCTCCCTCGAGGTCGGCGCCTTTCCGCGCGCGGATGTTGCCGCGCTGGAGCCAGTTCCTCGCGGTCGCGGGATCGAGCTCGATCGCCCGCGAGGTGTCGGCGAGGGCGCTCTCGACAGAGCCGCCCTTGATCGCGGCGTGCGCTCTCGCGAACCAGGCGGTCCCGAGCCTCGGGTCGAGCTCGATCGCCCGCGAGGCGTCGCGGATCGCGCCCTCGAGATCGCCCCTCTCCGTCCGCACGAGCGAGAGATCGGCGAGCACGGCCGCGGTCGGGTGGAGCTCGGCGCTCCGCGCGAGGTCCGCGAGCGCCCCGTCGAGGTCGTTCTTCCGGTCCTTCGCGCGGCCGCGGTCGGCGAGGGCCTCGTGATCCTTCGGGTCGAGCTCGAGCGCGGGCGAGAGGTCGGAGATCGCGTCGTCGAGCTCGAGCTTCCTCCAGCGCGCGTTCCCGCGGCTCCTCCAGGCGACGGCGTCCTTCGGGTCGAGGTGGAGCGCGCGCGTCATGTCCGGGATCGCGAGGTCGAGCTCCTTCTTCATCGCGTGCTCGAGCCCGCGGTGAAGCCACGCGAACGCCACCTTGCTCCGGAGCTCGATCGCCTTGGTGTAGTCCGAGATCGCGCCGTCGTGGTCCATGACGCTGGCGCGAGCCGTGGCGCGCGTCTCCCATGCATCGGGATCCCTCGGGTCGAGCTCGATCGCCCGGGTCAGGTCGGAGAGCCCGCCCGGGACGTCTCCGTTCGAGACCCTGGCGAAGCCTCGGTTCAGCCAGGAAGGCGCGTCCTTCGGCGCGAGCTCGATCGCCCGCGTGTCGTCGGAGATCGCGCCGGCGAGGTCGCCTTTCTTCCAGCGGATGACGGCCCGGCCGTGCCAGGCCGCGGACAGCTTGGGGTCGAGCTCGAGCGCGCGCGAGAAGTCCCGGGCCGCGCCCTCGAAGTCGTTCTTCTCGAGGCGAGCGGTGCCGCGGTCGGCGAGGAAGGCCGTGTTCCCGGGATCGAGCTCGAGCGCGCGAGAGAGGTCCGCGAGGCCGCGGGCCGCATCGCGCCGGTTGAGGTGAGCCACGCCTCGCGTGCCCCACGCGTACGCGTACTTCGGGTCGAGCTCGAGGGCGCGCGAGGCGTCGGCGATCGCGGCCTCGACCTCGCCCCGCGAGATGCGAGCGTCGGCGCGGATCGCCCAGGCTCGCGCGATCGTGGGATCGAGCTCGATCGCCCTCGTGCACAGGGACACGATGGCCTCGAAGTCGCGCGTCTTCTGCGCTGCTTCCGCTCGCTCGACGAGCGCTCGGGCGGTCGGAGGAGCGGGGCCGCTCGTCGCGACGAGCACGGCGGCCGCGAGCGCCGAGAGGG
>JACQDU010000161.1 GCA_016200955.1 bacterium | reverse complement strand
GCGAGCTCCTGGCGCGCGTCACGGCCGTGCTCCGGCGGACCGAGCGCTCGTCCGAGGAGCGGCCCGTCCTCGTCGCCGGGCCGATCCGGATCGACTCGCTGCGCCGCGAGGCCATGGTCCACGGGGAAGTGGTCCCGCTGACGACGACCGAGTTCGAGCTCCTCAGGCTCCTGGCTAAGGACCCCGGCCGCGTCTACACGCGCTCCGAGCTCATCGAGAAGGCGAGGGGAACGACGGCCGTCGTCACGGACCGCGTCATCGACGCCCACATCGCCTCGGTCCGCCGGAAGCTCGGCGTCAAGGCGGCGGAGTGGGTCGAGACCGTGCGCGGCTACGGTTACCGCTTCCGCGATGAACGCTGAGGACGCGCGGAGCCCTCCCTCTTGAGCGACACCGGACGGACCGAGAGCGCCCGTCTCGCCCGCGGAGCGGGAGGGCTGCGCTCGCCCCTCTTCCGCCGGCTCTTCCCGGCGACGGTCACGCTCGCCTGCCTGCCGCTCCTCGCGACAGCGATCGCGGCGCTCGCCATGGGCCGGAAGACGGCCGGCGAGGAGGCGGCGACGCGCCTGCGCTCGGACGCGCTCCTCATGCGCGAGGCGTTCCGCGACGCGCTCGCCCGCCGCGACGCCGCCTCCGCCGACGCGCTCGCGAAGTCGCTCGGGCGCGCGGTCGACGCGACGCGCTTCACGGTCATGGACGGCGACGGAGCCGTGCTCGGAGACTCCGACCACGACCCGGCGACGATGGACAATCACGCATCGCGACCCGAGATCGTCCAGGCCCGCGAGCTCGGCGTGGGGCAGGCGCGGCGCTTCAGCGACACGCTCCGCCAGGAGATGTTCTACGTCGCCGTCCGCGCCGACGACGCGCGGCCCGCCGCCGGCTTCGTGCGCGCCGCTCTCCCGCAGAGCGCGCTCGAGGGGAGGTTCCGGGCGCTCCTCCTCCAGATCGCGCTCGCCGCGGCGCCGCTCGGGCTCGTGGCCACGGTGGCGCTCGCGCTCGCTCTCTTGGCGGTCGTCCGCGCGCTGGGAGAGGTCACGCGAGGCGCCCGCCGCGTCGCGTCCGGGCGTCCTCTCGAGCCCATGGAGGCGGCGACCCGCCGCGACGAGATCGGCGACCTCGCCCGCTCGGTCCGCGACATGGCGGAGGAGCTCGAGCGGCGGATCGTCACCATCGGCCACGAGCGCAACGAGCTGGCGACGATCGTCTCCGGCATGGGCGAGGGCCTCATCGCCGTCGACGCGCGCGGGAGCGTCCTCCTGTCGAACGACGTCGCCGCCACCCTCCTCGGCATCGCGGCGCCGCTCCCCGTGGGCAAGGACCTCGTCGACGCCATCCCGCACGGGCAGGTCGTGGCCGCCGTCCGCGAGGCGCTCCGCGGCGGCAAGACGGTCGCCTGCACCGTCGAGGTCTTCCTCGCGCCGCCGCGCGAGATCGAGGTCCGCGCGACGCCGCTCGCCGACCGTGGGGGCGCGGTCGTCCTCCTCCGCGACGTGACCGAGGCGGCTCGCTACGAGCGGCTCCGGCGCGACTTCGTCGCCAACGTCTCCCACGAGCTCAGGACGCCGCTCTCGCTCGTCAAGGGGTTCCTCGAGACGCTCGAGGACGGGGCGCTCCACGACGCCGAGAAGGCCCCCGGGTTCCTGAGGATCGCCTCGCGGCACGTCGTCGCGCTCGAGGCTCTCGTCGAGGACCTGCTCACGCTCGGGAAGCTCGACGCGCACGCCGAGACGCGGCCGCCCTCGCCCGTCTCGCTGGCCGAGGTCTGCGACGGGGTGCTGGCCGGGTTCCAGGAAGTGTTCGCGCGGAAGCGCCTCGCCCTTCGCCGCTCGATCGTTCCCGACCTGCCGCCGGCGCTCGGGCACTGGGACCTCATCGAGCGCGCGATCCGGAACCTCGTCGACAACGCCGTCAAGTTCACCGATCAGGGAGAGGTCGCGGTCGCGATCGCGCGCGACGGCGACCGCCTCGTCGTCCAGGTCTCCGACACCGGCCCCGGCATACCCCGGGAGGACCTCGCGCGGATCTTCGAGCGGTTCTATCGCGTCGAGAAGTCGCGCTCGCGGGAAGCCGGCGGGACGGGGCTCGGGCTCGCGATCGTGAAGCACATCGCCCAGCAGGAGGGCGGCAGCGTCTCGGTCGAGAGCGAGCTCGGCAAGGGCTCGGTCTTCCGGCTCGCGCTCGCCGTGGCGGAGACCGGGAAGGCCGCGCCGTGATCGGCGCCCGGTCGCCCTCGCGGAGAAGTCACGGACGATTCGTCACGCGTTCGCGGTGACCTCGTGGCTTCCCGCCGGTCGCACGTCGTCGATCCGATGCGCGCCCGTCCGCTCGGGGGTCGAGCGAGGGGCACGCACGAGAAAAAGGGGCGGGAAGCTTCCATGAAGAAACGGTTCGGCGTGGCTCTCGCCGCGCTCGCGTTCCTCGTCACGCCGGCGCGCGCCCAGGAGAAGGGCGATCCGCCGACGCCGAGGAGCGATGCCGAGCGGCTCGCGGAGCTCGAGAAGAAGGTCTCGGAGCAGCAGAGGGAGCTCGACGCTCTCGAGAAGGACAGGAAGGCGAAGGAGAAGCCGATCGACGAGAAGCCCGGCGTTCCGGGAGAGGAGAAGAAGGAGGGCAGGAAGGACATCCTCTTCAAGGACGGCTTCCTCCTCCAGGGCAAGCTCGGCGGCTCGGAGTACGAGATCCGGCCGCGGGCGCGCATCCAGCTCGACTACCGCGCCTTTCCTCACGCGGCGGTCAACGACGCGTTCAACCAGCCGGTGAAGCAGGACCAGTTCCTGATCCGGCGCGCCCGCGTCGGCTTCGGCGGCAAGTTCAACGTCTTCAGCTTCGAGCTCGACGTGGACCCGACGCGCAACGTCCCGACGGGGCTTCCGCTCGGCGACTTCTGCGTGAATTAGACGTCGGTAGATGGCATCGCTGCCGAGCGATGGCCGTGTGATGGCCTCGCGCGCCACCGATCGAGGCGAGCGGATCGACATCAACTTGCACGCGGAGGTGATGAAGGC
>JACQDU010000160.1 GCA_016200955.1 bacterium | reverse complement strand
CTGGTAATAGAGGACCTTGTCCTCCGCCTTCGAGGCGAGGTTCACGAGGATGTTGAGCGAGTCCTTCGAGTTGTCCTCGACCAGCTCCTCGCAAGCAACGCGGACCCGGTCGTAGAGCTTCTCCTTGTCGTTCGGTCCGGCCGTGGCGAGCTCTTTGATCGCCTGGTTGAGCTCTTTCTCCGCCTTGGCGCGGTCGGCGGCGTGCGCGACGCCGACGACCAGTGTCACCGCCAGGGCGGCCGAGAGCGCGTACCGCGCGAGCTTCATATCCGTTCTCCTCTTGAGTCCTGGGCGAGACGTGAGGAAGGAGAAAGGCCCCCTCCCCTGCACCGCATTCGCCATCGGCGAATGCTCGTTGACCCCGACGAGCTGCAAAAATCGCAACTCCGCGCCTCCTCTGTCAAGAGAGGCACCGACTCTGTTAGCCACGGTTGTGTGAGATTCGTGCAAGCATCTTCGAGCTTCGAGGGAGATACTCCCTGCCGCACCGCTCGGATCCGCTCACTCTCATCTCGATAGAGGAGAAAGCCTTGGATTGGACGCCGCGCGCCGCGTCAGGCGAGCCGGATCGGCGGTCTTGGGGCATGCGGGGCGTCCGGGGAAGACAGACGAGCGAAGTGCCGCTTCGACCGCGCCACGAGGTCTTCGAGATCGACCGGCAGGCGAGCGCCCTTCGCCCGAGCCCGTTCGAGCTTCTCGCACGCCGTCCGCGAGAGCTTCTTCGCTCCCTCGGTCACTCCCAGGTGCTCCTTCAGGAGAGCGGCCGAGAGCTGGATCAAGCCCTGGAGCGCGTCGCGCTCGGGAGAGCCCTGCGGGCACGCCGCCCAGAGAGTCTCCCACGCCTCGTGCGCCTCCCAGAAATATGCGCGGTTGTAGAGGTCCACTCCGTGCCGGAATAGCTCCGTCTCGCCGAATCGCTCGCACGGGACCTCCGGCGCCGCCTCGGGCGGCGGAGCGCCCGCCAGGTCATGCGGGTGCGGCCCGAGCCCCGGGAGGTAGCGGCGATCCGGGAGCTTCCGCCCGGGCGCGTACCGCGGGGCATCTTGGTCCACCGGGAGCGGTTCGTTCCGGCCGTCGGGATGGTCCTTTGAATCCTTCTTCATGGGTTCACTCGCACGAGTCGATCAGAGGAGTTTGAACGTTTCTTTCCAGCTCGGTTAGACTCAGTTGCCTAGACGGCCATTACTGCGCCTCTTGCGCGCGGTGTGCCGCTTGCGAGCACGAGCCGGTCGGGTCGGTCTGGTGCAGGGAGGATCTCATGGCGCGCGTGCTCATTGTCGAGGACGACTCCAGCTTTCGCGAGGTCGTGGGTCTCGCGCTCAAGGAGAGTGGCCACGAGATCGCCACGGCCGCGAACGAGAGCGAGGCGCTCAAGGCCCTCGACGGAGGCGTGGACCTCGCGCTCCTCGACCTCGGGCTTCCCGAGAAAGAGTCGGGCTTCTCGATCCTGGACGAGATGAAGAAACGCTCCTCGACCGTTCCCGTGATCGTCCTCACGGGAGAGAAGGACATGGCGTCGCACGTCCGCGCCATGCGGGACGGCGCCTTCGACTACGTCACGAAGCCCGTCGACGTGGGCCAGCTCGAGCGCGTCATCGAGCGCGCGCTCAAGCCGAACGGCGAGCCGGGGACGGGCGAGGCGATCGGCCTCGTCGCCCGGGCACGGACGACGCCGCTCGAGGAGGGCCCTCTCTCGGAGCTCCTCGGCGAGTCTCCCGCGATGCGCGAGGTCTTCAAGGCCTTGGGGCTCCTCTCGGCGAGCCGGGCGACGGTGCTCATCCGGGGAGAGTCCGGGACGGGCAAGGAGCTCGCGGCTCGCGCCCTCCACAACTTCTCCAAGGCGACGGAGAAGCCGTTCATCTCCGTGAACTGCGCCGCTCTCCCGGGCACTCTCATCGAGGCCGAGCTCTTCGGCTACAGGAGAGGGGCCTTCACGGGAGCCGAGCGCGACCGCGCGGGCAAGCTCGAGGCGGCCGAGGAGGGGACCCTTTTCCTAGACGAGGTCGGCGACGTCCCGCTCGAGGTCCAGGTCAAGCTCCTGCGAGTCCTCCAGGAGCGGAAGTACGAGCGCCTGGGAGAGACGGACTCTCGCCCCTTCAAGGCGCGCGTCATCGCGGCGACTCACCGCGACCTCGAGGCCATGGTGCGCGAGGGCCGCTTCCGCGAGGACCTCTACTTCCGCCTGAACGTCGCGACGATCACCCTCCCTCCTCTCCGCGAGCGCCGCGAGGACATCCCGCTCCTCACCGAGCGTCTCCTGGGAGAGATCGGCCGCGAGATCGGCCGTCCCATGGAGGGCGTCTCGGTCCGCGCGCTCGACCGGCTCCTCACCTACGACTGGCCCGGGAACGTCCGCGAGCTCAGGAACGCCCTCACGCGGGCGGCCGTGAAGGCCCGGGGCGGCGTGATCGGAGCGCAGGACTTCGCGTTCGGCCAGATCGAGGCGCCCGACGCGGGCGGCGCGAGCGCCGAGGCCGCGGCCGAGGCCGTCTCTCGCTTCCCGACTCTCGACGAGGTCGAGCGCGAGCACATCCGCCGCGCCCTCGCCCGCGCGCGCGGCCACCGCGGGAAGACCTGCAAGCTCCTCGGGATCTCTCGTCCGACGCTCGTCCGGAAGCTCAGGAAGTACAAGATCGACGCCGGCCCCGGCGGCGCGGGCACTCCGGTGCCGGGAGCCGAGGGGATCTGACCCAGAGGTCGCCGCCTGGCCTGCCGGCCCATGTTCCGGGGCCATCCGGAGATCGGGAATGCCGCCGGAGCCACGGAGAAGGCCTTCTCCGTGTCTCCCTCCGAGGTGCTTGCTCGTTCGCGAGTCGCGCGGGGAGGGAGGCGGGGATAGGCTCCCTCCCGTGGAGACCGCGTCGCTCGAGGCCGAGATCGCCCGCGCGCGCGCGGATCCGAGGCGCGCGTTCGGGCACTTCCTCGTGCTCTCGGAGCTCGGGAAAGGTGGCATGGGAGCGGTCTACCGCGTCTGGGACGCGCGGCTCCGGCGGCTCGTCGCGCTCAAGACGATCCTTCCCACGAGCGAGGGAGGGAAGGACGCGCTCGAGCGCTTCTCCCGGGAAGCGGAAGCGATCGCCCGGCTCCGGCACCCCTCGATCGTCTCGATCCACGAGACGGGAGACATAGGCGGGACGCGCTTCCTCGCGATGGACCTGATCGAGGGAAGCACGCTCGACCGGAAGCTCGCCGGGAAAGACCGCCTCCCTCTCACGAAAGCGATCGAAGCGCTGAGAGACGTCGCGCGGGCGGTCCATTACGCCCACGAGCAGGGCGTCGTCCACCGGGACCTGAAGCCGCAGAACATCATCATCGATGCCTCCGGGCGAGCTTACGTCCTCGACTTCGGCCTCGCGCGGGTCCGCGGGTCGGGCGCGAGGGTCACGAAGACGGGCGCGACTCTCGGGACGCCGGCTTACATGCCGCCCGAGCAAGCCGGCGAGCGCGCGGCCGAGGCGGACGAGAGGAGCGACGTCTACTCCCTGGGAGCGACGCTCTACCACGTCCTCACCGGACGCCCTCCCTTCGAGGGAGCGACCGAATACAACGTGATCGTCGCCCTCCACACGAAGGACCCGGTCCCGCCCGGCGCGCTCAACCGCCGCGTCGCGGGAGACCTCGACACGATCGCGATGAGATGCCTCGAGAAAGACCCCGCTCGCCGTTACCCGACTTCCGGAGAGCTCGCGGACGAGCTCGACCGCTACCTCGCGGGAGAGCCGATCCACGCGCGGCCGATCTCGACCGTCGCCCGCTTCCTCCGGCGCGCGCGGAGGAACAAGCTCCTCACGGGAGTCGTCGTCGCCGCCCTCTCCGCCGTCGTGGCCGCCGGCGGCTTCTCGGCGCGCGCCCTCGCCTCTCTCTCGCGCGAGCGCGAGCAGCGCCGCCAGGACGAGCTCGACCGCGAGCGGCAGGACGCCAGGACCCAGCGCGAGGAGGCCGCGCGCCAGACCGCACAGGCGCGGCGCCAGACGGCGCGGCTCCTCGAGGATCGCGCGGCCCGCGCTCTCGGCGAGGGGCGCTTCCGTGAGGCGGCGGTCCTCGCGGCGAGGTCGATCGGCTTCGGGGACACCCCCGCGGCGCGCGCCACGTCCTTCCTGGCGCGAGAAGGCCCGTGGCGGCGCTCGACGTCTCTCCCGACGCCGGCGACCTCACTCTACCGGGTGGTCGTGAGCCCCGACGGGAGCCGGATCGCCGCGGGCACGACGGAAGGCTTCCTCGTGGTTCTCGACGCCGAGACGGGAAAGGCTCTCCTCGCGCTGGACTCGGGGCACAAGGCGCAGATCGACGCCATGGCTTTCAGTCCCGATGGGCGCCTCCTCGCGACCTCGAGCACGCACGGCCACTCCATCCACGTCCGCGACGTCGCCTCCGGGAGCGTCGTCGCGAAGATCGTCGCTCCGCTCGCGCGAGTGCCGCTGCCGCCGCGCGGAGTCGCCTGGAGCCCCGACGGCGCGCGGCTCGCCGTAGGCTTCGGCGGCAACGCGACCGGGCACCTCGGGATCTTCGACCCGGCGACGGGCGAGACGATCGCCTTCCTGGAAGCGGCGCACGAGAACTGGACGAACGCCGTCGCCTGGAGCCCCGACGGGAAGGAGATCGCGACGTCGAGCGTCGACCGCACGCTCAGGATCTGGGAGCCGACGCTCACGAAGCCGCCGCGGACCCTCGTCGGGCACGAGAACGGCGTGAACGCGGTCGCTTACAGCCCGGACGGTCTCCTCCTCGCCTCGGTCTCGCACGACCACACCGTGCGGATCTGGGACGCCGCGAGCGGCCGCGAGCGCGAGCGCGAGCGCTTGCGCGGCCACACGGAGCAGGTCGGCTCGCTCGCGTGGTGCCCGAAAGGCTCGCGGCTCGCTTCCGGGAGCATGGACGGCACCGTGCGGATCTGGGACCTCGACGGCGGCGCGACGGCGGTCCTCACCGCGGCGCGCCCCGTCTCCGACGTCGCCTGGAGCGCGGACGGGAAGCGCGTCGTCGCGGCGACGGGCGCCCACGACCTCAAGGTGTGGGACGCACCCGCCGGGGTCGCGACGGTCGCCTTCCGCGCCCACCGCGCCGAGCTCGCGGTCTTCGCCTGGAGCCCCGACGGGCGCCGCCTCGCGACGGGCTCCTTCGACCAGACGGTCAGGATCTGGGAGGCCGCGACGGGTAAGCTCGAAACGACCCTCGAGCACGTCCCGACGTGGCTCACTTCGCTCGCCTGGAGCCCGGACGGGAAGCGGGTCGCGATCGCGAGCAACGCGAGCGACCCGCCCTTCCAGGTCGTCGAGCTCGCGTCCGGCCGACCTCCCTTCCGGCTCGAGCACGCGGCCCTCCGCTGCGCGGCGTTCGGCCCCGACGGCCGCTTCCTCGCGACGTGCGGGAAGGAGGGCGTGAAGCTCCGCGAGGTCGGCTCGTGCGCCGAGGTCGCGGTGCTCCAGGCCGCGTCGGAGGAGGAGACGCGGACCGTCGCCTGGAGCCCCGACTCGAAGCGGCTCCTCGCGGGATCCGTCGTCTTCGACGTGGAGCGGCGAGCGGAGCTCCTGAGGCTCGAGCGCGTGGGCGGCCAGCCGCCCGCGGCGGCGCGCTTCGACTCCAGGGGAGAGAGGATCGCCGCGCTCTGCCAGGAGAGGAGCATCCGGATCTTCGACGCCCGCACGGGGCGCGCGGGAGCGGAGGTCGCGCGCCATCCGGCGAAGATCTCGACGTTCTCCTGGAGCGCCTCCGGCCGCTGGATCGCGTTCGGAGGAGTGGATGGCGCCGTGCGCCTCCAGGCGGTCGAGCCGCCCGCCGGCTCCGACGGCCCGGGCGAGCCCGCGACGCTCGGCGTGCACGCGGACTCGCTCGTCGCGGTCGCTTTCGCGCCCGCGGACGACCGGCTCGCGTGCGTCTCGCGGGACGGCGTCGTCAGGATCCTTCCGGTGGACCGCGCGATCTCCGGCCCGGACCCCGCGGATCTCCTCGCGGAGGCGGAGCGCGAGACGGGCCTCAGCGTGCCCGATCAGCTCCTCGAGCCCGTCGCGCGAGAGGAGACGACCGCGCCCGAGAAACGACGCGACCCGGGCAAGTGAGCGAGCTTCGCTCCCGGCGCGATCGTGAAGGAGCGTCTCTCCCGTGAGCCCAGCGCTCCGACGAAGAAGGTGACGGCGGTCCCGATCGGCACGAACCAGGTCCACTCGAGGGTCGTCGTCGCTCCCAGGACTCCCAGGAAGACGATCGACGACGCCATGGCGACGAGGTTCGCCGTGTCGCCGCCGCCTCGCGTGAGGAAGCCTCTCAGGAAGACTCCCAGGAGAGCGCCGTAGGTGTATCCGATCGCCTTGAACGCGACGACGAGGAGAAGGCCGCTCCCGCCGCTCACCTTGAGGGCGTGCGTCGCGAGCGCGACGAGGGCGAGGAGGACGGCGAACGCGAGCGTGAACGCCCGCGCCGCGCGGATCTCGGTCGCGGGAGACGCCGTCTTCCCTCGCCAGGGCTTCCAGTAGTCGAAGGTCGCCGTGGACGCGAGGGCGTTCATGCTCGCCGACAGGCTGCCCATGGCTACCGAGAGGACTCCCGCGACGACCAGGCCCGCCGCACCGCTCGGGAGGTGGTGCGCGATGAAGAAGGGGAAGATCCGGTCGGCGTCTCCCGGGACGCCCGCGTCCGGGAGTCGCTGGAAGTAGACCAGGAGGAGGGTCCCGATCGAGAGGAACAGGAGGACCACGGGAAGGTCGAGGAAGCCCGACGCGATGAGCGCCGCCCGGCTCCCCCGCACGTTCTTCGCCGTGAGGAGCCGCTGCACGAAGTCCTGGTCCGTCCCTTGAGCCGCCATGGCCAGGAAGGCTCCGCCCACGAGCCCTCCCGCGAAGGTCGGCGTGTCTCCCTTCGTGAACGTGAGGGAGAAGTCGAAGATCCGGGTCTTGGGCGCCGGCACCGACGAGAGCGCTGCCGCGATCCCTCCAGGGAGAGCATCGAGCTCGTAGAGGATCACCGCGATCGCCGTGAGCGCGCCGCCGAACAGCACGACGACCTGCACCACGTCCGTCGCGACGACCGCCTTGATCCCTCCCACGAGCGTGTAGACCGCCGTCACTCCCGCGAGGGCCGCGATCGCGAGCTCGACGGGAAGCCGCTCCCCCGAGACCTGGGAGAGGAGCACCGCTCCTATGTAGAGCCTCACTCCCGAGGCGAGGAGGCGCGTCGCGAGGAAGACCGCCGCCGCTCCGCCGCGCGTGCGCGTGCCGAAGCGCTTCTCGAGGTAGCCGTAGACCGTCGTGACTCTCGCCTCGTAGAAGGGCCGCACGAAGAGGAAGGCCACGACGAAGCGCCCGACGATCGTCCCGAAGACGGGCTGCACGTACGTCCAGTCGTTCGAGTAAGCGAAGGCCGGCACTCCCACGAACGTCGCGGCCGAGATCTCCGCCGCGAGGATCGAGAGCCAGACCGCCCACCACGGGATCCGGCGGCCTCCCAGGAAGTACTCGCCCAGAGAGG